>CAXNEP010000041.1:0-10770 GCA_964200865.1 Cypionkella sp.
GGGTCGGTGCCAAAGTCGATGTAGTGGATTTCGTCCAGTGGCGCGGTGCCGCCCCACCATGTGTGGCCTTCGGCGCGTACCAGAATGGCGCGCTGGCCAACCGACACTTCTTTTGGAACATAGGGGCCCGTACCGATTGGCGCTGCCGCAGGATCGCTGCCATCGACAAACGAGGCGTGGACAACTGCGCAAGGATAGTCGGCCAAGTTTGGCACAACAGCCACGTCCGAAGTGGTCAGCGTCAGCTTGACGGTCGAGGCGTCAACAACGGTAACAGCGCCTTCGCGCAGGGCTTTGCCTTCGGCATCCATCAGGCCAAGGAAGCGCGACGCGGTTGCACTGCCTTCGACCGAGGCATCGCACCAGCGCGTGAACTGGCGTGCCACGTCTTCAGCGGTGAATGCATCGCCATTGTTCCAAGTCACGCCTTGGCGTACTTTCAGCGTGTATTCGGTGGCGTCAGCGTTAGCTTCCCACGATTCCAGCAGGCGGCCTTCAAAGCTGCCATCTGGGTTGTACTGGATCAGATATTCCAGCCAGCCGCGATAAACGTTGGAAATATGTGGCCAGTCCGCCGTGCGCGGGTCTTTCATGGCCTTAACTTCCATCGCGCAGCGCAGGATGCCGCCAACTTTGGCCTCTTGTGCCATGGCGGGGGCTGCAAGGCCGATCATGTTATAGGCGGCAACGGTGGACACACCCAGCGCGGTGGCGCGGGACAAAAACTCGCGGCGGCTCAGTTTGCCAGCGCGCACTTCTTCGGCATGCATCTGTGCTGCGGGATGAAGGCCCGACAGCGAACGGAAAAGTTTCATGGTTCACTCCCTGTTGTCTTACGCCGAGGCGGTATGCAGCGGCGCAATTCTTGGTGGCGCATTGGGTGCGCTTCACTGTGACATTCGGCACTATTATCGGCCTTACGTCCACGCCTTTTTTCGCCGCGGCGGGTGCTAAATGCGACATTTTTGCCAAGTTTGCCGCCCCGCGCCTGAAATTGCTTTCTGGTGCGGGGCGGCAATCGCCCAAAGCGGGTGCTTGGGGCAGGCAAAATGGCCAAAGTTTGCCCCGATTACCCCGCCTTGCGGAAGGTGCTGGGCGATATGCCTGTCTGATTCTGAAACGCCCGCGTAAAATAGGCGGCCGAGGTGAACCCAATTGCAGCGCTGATTTGCCCGACGGGCAGTTTCGTGTCTGACAGCATCTGGCGCGCTTCGAATAGGCGGCGATCTTGCAACAGTTCAATGGCGCTGCGGCCAGAAGCTGCGCGGCAGCAGCGGGTTAGGTGGGTTGGCGTCACGCCCAGCTCGGCCGCAATTTCGGCCACGCCTGCGCCTGTGCGAAAGCTGCGTTCCATCACATCGGTAAATCGCGCGACAAGGCGGTGCGCTGCATCGGGGCGCTGCGCGGTGATGCCCGCAGCTTCGGCCTGACGTTCCAGCCAAACCGACAGCAGGCCCACATAATGCACCGCCGCCCGCTGACCCGAGGGCGTGCCCGCATCCAATTCGCGCCCGACCATTTCCAACATCATGGTCATTTCCTGCTGCGCCACCACATCGCGCAGACGGATGTGTTGCGGCTGCTCTGGCAGATGCACGGTGCAATCGCGGCCAAGGAATAGGGCAGAGCCCAATACATGTGGGCCAACCTCGAATCCATGCATCACCCCCGCAGGGATGAACACAATTGTGCCTGCCGAATAGCCACGCGTGATGCCTGCGACTGTGATGCGCCCCATACCTTTGGTGATGTTCAAAATACACGGTTCAGAAAGACTGCGCATCGCCTCAACCCGCCAGCGGCCATTGGCAGCAAGGCGGGGTAACGGAATTATTTTTATGGTTGAAGACATAGTAATATCTAGCCCTTGTCGATTGAATGGAATCTGCCACTAAGTTTAGTCATCTGGGTGACTTTGTCGAATTTGTTCTTTTACAATATCGAACAATTTAGCCGCATCTGCGGGCAAAATCAACGCTTGTTTATGACATTTTCCGCCAGATACCTGAATCGGGCAGAACATGAGTCTTGTCGATAGAGTGGCGCGTTTTGCGCTGCAATCAAAGGTTGATTACCGCCCAATTTTTCATCCGATTGCGAAACCACGTGCGCTGTCTTTTGGCATACTGGCGCGAGGCAAGCTTGGCCTTTGCGATGGCATCTTGCAGGGGGATCTGCCCGCGCAGATGGGCGATCAATTCGGGTGCGCCGATGGCCCTTGTCCATGGGGGTGGTTGGTGTGGGCCATCATCTGGCCAATGGGGCAGGGCGGCGCGCGCTTCTTCCAGCGCGCCCATGTCCATCATCGCGTCAAAGCGCTGCGATATGCGCGCGTCAAGGCGGCCAGTGTCCATCTGCAACACCAGCGCTTGTGCGTTTTGCAACGGCAGCAGCGCAGGGCCAGTGCCCGCCTGCCATTCGGCCAAACCGCGCCCTGTGGCGGCCAGCACCTCCCACGCGCGCTGAATGCGGGCGGGGTTTTGGGTGTCGATCCGCAGGCGGGTTTCCCTGTCTAACGCGTCAAGCAAAGCCTGTGGCCCGAGGTCTGCCAATATCTGGTTTGCGCGGGCGCGCACATCGGGCGGTATGGGCGGAATATCGGCAAGCCCGGTGGTTAGCGCGGTGAAGTTCAGCCCAGTGCCGCCGACAATGACGATGGGCCTTCCCAGCAGCGGGGCCACGTCGCGCAGCCAATGGCCTGTGGAGTAGGGCGCGTCAAAGCCGATATGGCCAAACAGGGCATGGGGCAGGGCGGCTTCATCATCGGCGCTGGGGCGGGCCGACAGGATGCGCCACATATCGTACACCTGCAACGCATCGGCATTGACAATCAGGCGGCCATCACGGGCGGCGATTTCCATCGCCAAGGCCGACTTGCCGCTGGCGGTGGGGCCAGCGATCAGCACGGGGGCCGTTCGCGATATGGTGCTAATATTCACGCCTGCCCCGCTTGCCCGTTGAATATGCCGCCGTTTTGCGACATTTTGCGCGTCAGTCAACACCGATTCCCCGTCCCGCGCGATTAGGGCCGTTTTGAACAGGATTTCCCATGCCCAGTGATACCGCCCAGCCCGTCTATTCCCGCGTGATGCTGAAAATATCGGGCGAGGCGTTGATGGGCGATCAGGGCTATGGGCTGCACCCCCCGACAGTACAGCGCATTGCCGCCGAGGTGAAATCGGTGCGCGATATGGGGGTTGAAGTGTGCATGGTGATTGGCGGGGGCAATATCTTTCGCGGGCTGGCGGGCAGCGCCCAAGGGATGGAGCGCACGACCGCCGATTATATGGGGATGCTGGCAACCGTGATGAACGCGCTGGCCATGCAATCGGCACTGGAAGAGTTGGGCGTGTTCACGCGCGTGATTTCCGCCATTCCCATGGATCAGGTCTGCGAGCCCTATATCCGCCGCCGCGCGGTGCGCCATTTGGAAAAGAAACGCGTGGTGATTTTTGCCGCTGGCACTGGCAACCCCTATTTCACCACCGACACTGCCGCCACGCTGCGCGCCAATGAAATGGCCTGCGGTGTGATCTTTAAGGGCACCAAAGTGGACGGGGTTTATGACAAAGACCCCAAGAAATACGCGGACGCAAAGCGCTATGATGTGGTGACCTATGACGAGGTGCTGCAAAAGAATTTGGGCGTGATGGACGCCTCTGCCATTGCGCTGGCGCGCGATAATGATCTGCCGATCATCGTGTTTTCGTTGGACGAGCCGGGCGGGTTTCGCGGCATTTTAGAAGGCCGTGGCACCTATACGCGGGTTGTGGGCAAAAAATAATCTGGCCGCTTGGCTTTATCTGCTGCTATAGCAGACCAAAGCCGCCTGCGGCGGAGTGAAGTGACAAGAGGGCGAAATGTCTGCTGACGATTTGGAAATTGATCTGGATGCCATCCAACGCCGCATGGACGGCGCGATGAATGCGTTGAAAACGGAATTTGCCAGCCTGCGCACAGGGCGGGCCTCAGCGTCGATTGTGGATGCGATTTCGGTCGATGCCTATGGTCAGATGACCCCGATCAACCAGCTGGGCACGGTGAACGTGCCAGAGCCGCGCATGGTGGTCATCAATGTTTGGGACAAGGGCATGATTGCCAAGGTGGAAAAGGCCATTCGCGAAAGCGGGATAGGCATTAACCCCGTGTCTGACGGCCCGCTGATCCGCCTGCCGATACCCGAGTTGAACGAAGAACGCCGCAAGTCGCTGACCAAAGTGGCCGCAGGCTATGCCGAAAGCGCAAAGGTCGCCATTCGCAATGTGCGCCGCGATGGGATGGATCAGATCAAAAAGGCCAAATCGGCGGGCATGGGCGAAGATGACCAAAAGATGTGGTCAGACGAGGTGCAGGAATTGACCGACAAGGCGATTGCCGCTGTTGACCGCGCGCTGGAATCCAAACAAGCCGAGATTATGCAGGTTTAGCCTGATAGTTAGAGCCTCAAACTGCGAGCGCGTTTTGCCCCAATCCATTGACCCCGCCAATAGCGCCGCACCGCAAACCTTTGCGCCAGCGGGGCCATTGCATGTGGCGATGATTATGGATGGCAACGGGCGGTGGGCCACGCAGCGCGGCTTGCCGCGATTGGTCGGTCATCGCAATGGGGCCGAACGCGTGCGCGAGATTGTCACCGCCTGCCCTAATCTGGGCATCACGCATTTAACGGTTTACGCCTTTTCCACCGAAAACTGGAAACGATCCACCGCCGAAGTGTTGGGCCTGATGTCGATTTTCGCGCGGTATATTAAGTCTGAGGCGGAAAAACTGGCAACGGCGGGGGTGCGGCTGCGCTTTATTGGCGATCGCACGCGGCTAGAGCCAAAGCTGCAAAAGCTGATGGCAGGGATCGAGGCGCGCACCGAACATTGCAGCGCGCTGCATCTGACAGTGGCGATAAACTATGGCGGGCGCGACGAAATTACCCGCGCCATGCGCGCGATAGCGGCGGCGGGCATTGCGCCTGCCGACATCACCGATGCCGTGGTTGGCGCGCATTTGGATACGGCAGACCTGCCTGACCCCGATTTGGTGATCCGCACCAGCGGCGAGACGCGCACTTCGAATTTTCTGCCATGGCAGGCGGCCTATGCCGAATATGAATTTACCCCCACGCTGTGGCCCGATTTCACGGCGGCGGAATTGGCGGCGATTATGGCGAAATTTAATCTGCGCGAGCGGCGCTTTGGCGGGGTGGTGGCAAAATGACAGGGCAGCCGCCGCCCAGCCCTGCGGCCAACCGCTGGGCCGATTTGCGCCCGCGTATGTTGTCGGCTGGGGTGCTGCTGGCCATTGGCGCCGTCGAGGTTTGGCTGGGCGGCTGGCCTTTTTTGGTGTTCATCATGGCGCTGGTCGGCGCGATGATTTGGGAACTTGCCCGCCTGTCGCGGGCAGATGGCAGCAAGCGCGCCTATAGCCTTGCCCTGATGGCGGCGCTGTTGTTGTTTGCTGATGAGGGCTGGCCAAATTGGCCTGGCTACTGGCTGGTGCCTATTGTGCCGCTGGTTTTTCTGGCATCCGAAATGGGCGGGCCGCGCTGGCTGATGGCCAAGACCTGCGCGCTGATTGCGCTGGGCATTATGACGGCGGGCCACGGCCTGTTCGATTTGCGCCAAACCGAAGGCGCGGTGGCGATTTTGTGGGTGTTGGGCGTGGTTGTGGTGTCGGATGTGGCGGGGTATTTTGTGGGGCGCACGCTGGGCGGGCCTAAGTTTTGGCCAGCCGTTAGCCCCAAGAAAACATGGTCAGGCACGATTGCGGGCTGGATCGGTGCTGGCCTGCTGGGGGCCGCGTTTTATGCCTTGGGCTATGGCGGGGCGGCGCTGATTGCTATCTCGCCCGTGATCGCCTTTGCGGGGCAGATGGGCGATATTGCGGAAAGCTGGCTGAAACGGCGCGCGGGGGTCAAAGACAGCTCGCGCCTGATCCCAGGTCATGGTGGGGTGATGGACCGTTTCGATGCGCTGGTGGGGGCGATGCTGGCGGTGATGGCGCTGCAATTTATCGCGCCAAACCTGATTAGCCTATAGGGTGGGGGCTGAATGCGGCGGATTTCGATTTTTGGCGCGACGGGGTCGATAGGACAATCGTCCTTTGATCTGATCACGCGGGCAGGCGGGGCAGAGGCGTTTGAAACTGTGGCCCTGACAGGCGGGCGCAACGTGGCGCTGCTGGCGCAGATGGCGCGGGCGCTGCGCGCCAAGGTGGCGGTGACCGCGCATGAAGACTGCCTTGCCGATTTGCGCGCTGCGCTGGCTGGCAGCGGGGTTGAGGCCGCCGCAGGCCAAGCCGCCATTACCGACGCCGCCCGCCGCCCAACTGATTGGGTGATAAGCGCGATTGTCGGCAATGCGGGCCTTGCCCCCAGCTTTGCTGCGCTGGACAGCGGGGCGATTTTGGCGCTGGCCAATAAGGAAAGCCTTGTGTCGGCGGGCAAGCTGCTGCTGGCGCGGGCGGCAGCGGCGGGGGCCACGATTTTGCCCGTGGACAGCGAACATTCGGCGATTTTTCAGGCCCTGCATGGCGAAGATCGCAGCGCGCTGGAACGGGTGATTATTACCGCATCAGGCGGCGCACTGCGCGATTGGCCCATCGAAAAACTGGCCAGCGCAACTGTGGCCGAGGCGTCAAAACACCCCAATTGGGCCATGGGGCAGCGCATTACAATCGACAGCGCCTCTATGTTTAACAAAGCGATGGAAGTGATTGAGGCGCATGAATTTTTCGCGCTGACGCCCGATCAAATCGAGGTGGTGATCCACCCGCAATCTATTGTGCATGCCCTGGTGGGGTTTAACGATGGCGCTGTGATGGCCCATCTTGGCGCGCCTGATATGCGCCATGCCATTGGCTATGCGCTGAATTGGCCAAACCGCGCGCATTTGCCCGTGGCGCGGCTGGATTTGGCCACGCTGGGCAGCCTGACCTTTACCGCCCCCGATTTGGCCCGCTTTCCCGCGCTGCGCCTGTGCCGCGAGGTGATGGCCGCGGGCGGGGCTGCGGGGGCGATCTTTACTGCCGCCAAAGAAACGGCGCTGGATGCGTTTATCGCGGGGCAAATTGGGTTTATGGATATGGCAGGGGTGGTGGAAGGCGCGCTTTCGCGCCTGACATCGGAAATTGCGATCACAGATGTGCCATCAGCCCTTGAGCAAGTGTTGCAGATAGACCATCTAACACGGGTGCGCGCGGCAGAATTGGCAGCGCAGATGGCGCAAAGGCGGTAGCGGTATGATTTCGATTTTAAGCGATTTTGGCGGGCTGGTTTACACGGTGGTGTCGTTCTTGCTGGCGCTAGCGGTGATTGTCGCCGTGCATGAATATGGCCATTACATCGTGGGCCGCTGGTCGGGGATCAAGGCCGAGGTGTTCTCGCTGGGGTTTGGGCCTGTTGTTGCCTCCTCGCGCCCAGATCGCCATGGGACGCGCTGGCAGATTGCGGCCATTCCGCTGGGCGGTTTTGTGCGATTTAAGGGCGATCAAGATGCGGCATCGGCCTTGCCTGCGAGCGGTCAACTGAGCGCCGCCGAAGCGCGGCAAACGCTGGCAGGTGCGCCGATTTGGGCGCGGATGCTGACTGTGGCGGCGGGCCCCGTGTTCAACTTTGTTTTGGCATTTTTCATTTTTGTGGGCCTGATCCTGTCTTCGGGGCTGGCGGCTGATCGGCCGATCATTGGCGCGCTGTACCCGATGCCAACGGCGCAGGGGCTGATGCAGGGCGATGAGATTACCGCGATTGAGGGGCAGCCAACCCCCGATCTGGCCGCGTTTTTTCAGGTGGCCGATGGCGTGCCGCCTAAGGCCGAGGTTGGCTATACCGTGCTGCGCGCGGGGCAGACGGTGCAAGTAACTGCGCCGCACCCGCTGCCTGCGCGCGCCGATATGGTGCATTTGCAAAGCGCAGCTTTTGACGCAGGCCTGCGCGAGGGCGATGTTATCACGCAAGTGAATGGCCAGCCGATTTACGCCTTTTCCCAGTTGCCCGCGCTGATCGAGGCCAGCAAGGGCGCGCCGCTGGATGTGCAGGTTTGGCGGCCCGATGGCAGCGTGCTGAATGTGCTGCTGGCACCAAACCGCCGCGATTTGCCAACAGCCGATGGCGGGTTTGAAACCCGCTGGATGATTGGCCTGTCCTCTGGCCCCATTTTCGATTTGCAGCGCCGCAGCGCAGGTCTGGGCGAGGCGGCGATGCTGTCTTTTTCGCAAATGGGCGCGGTGTTTGAAGGCACGTTTTCGGGCCTGATCCATATGATCCGCGGCGAGATCAGCACCTGCAATCTGTCTGGCCCTGTTGGGCTGGCCGACACAATGGGGCAGGCGGCGCGGTCGGGGCTGGAAAGCTTTATCACCATGCTGGCCATGGTATCGCTTGGGGTCGGAATTTTGAACCTGCTGCCTGTACCCGTTCTAGATGGGGGGCATTTGGTATTTTTCGCCGTAGAGGCGATCACGCGGCGCAAGCCCGATCCGCGATTTGTGAATATGGCGGTGATGGTGGGGCTGTTTTTGGTGACGGCACTGACGATCTTTGCGCTTGGCAATGATTTGACGTGCAGCTAATAAATTGATTTTGTTATAAATTACTGCGACGGGCAGGGCATTTTGGGCCTGCGCAGCACATCTGCACCACTTTGCCTAAAAATTACCTTAGGTCTTTGACAATTTGGGCCAGCACGGTTAGTTATCCACAGCAAATTGCACAGGCAATTTTCAACAGACAAGTTGGGGACGCGGCGTTATGATCAAGGCACTTATGAAAGCATCTTACGGGATGCGCATTGCGGTTCTGGCGGCCATTGGCCTTGCCATTTTGCCGCTGCCCCCTGCAATGGCGCAGGATTACGCCTTTAGCCGTGTTCAGGTACAGGGCAACGATAACGTTGATACTGCTTCGATCCTGAAATTTGCGGGCATTCAGCAAGGCGCGACCCTGACGGCGGCGCAACTGAACGATGCGTTGCAGCGCGTCACCGATTCTGGCCTGTTTGCTTCGGTTGATTTTGTGCCCAGCGGGGCGACGCTGACGATCAAGGTTGAAGAGCTGCCCATTATCAGCACTTTGGATTTTCAGGGCAACAAGCGCCTGAAAGATGAAGAATTGGCGGCGGCGATTTCGTCGCAATCGCGCCGCGTGTTTTCGGCGTCCACTGCCGAAGAAGATGCGGCCACCATCACCGAACTTTATCGCGCGCGCGGGCGTTTGGCGGCCTCGGTGGAACCAAAGATTATTCCGCGCGGGGCAGGGCGTGTGGATTTGGTGTTTGAAATCACCGAAGGGCGCGTTGTGGAAAACGAAAGCATTGCCTTTGTCGGCAACCGCGATTTTTCCGATCGCCGCTTGCGCCAAGTGCTGCAAACCAAACAGGCGGGATTTTTTCGCCAGTTGATCCGCCGCGATACGTTTGATGTGGGGCGCTTGGAAGTTGACAAGCAAATGCTGCGCGATTTCTATCTGTCGCGCGGCTATGCCGATATTGAAGTGATCGATGCCAGCGCCGACCTAAGCCGCGAGCGTGATGCAACGTTTATTTCCTTTACCCTGCGCGAAGGGGCGAAATACAGCTTTGGCGATGTGAACGTGGTATCGGAAGTGGCCGATCTGGATACGGCAGATTTTGCTGCTGCCCTGCGGCTGACATCGGGTGAAACCTATTCACCATCTTTGGTTGAAAGCAGTATTGCCCGCCTTGAAGACGTGGCGATACGCAAAGACCTTAGCTTTGTTCAAGTTGAACCGCGCATCACGCGCAATGCAGATACCCAGACCATTGATGTGGATTTGGTGCTAAAGCGCGGCCAGCGGATTTTCGTGGAACGCATTGATATTGAAGGCAACACCACAACGCTGGATCAAGTGGTGCGCCGCCAATTCAAATCTGCCGAGGGGGACGCATTTAACCCACGCGAAATTCGCCAAGCGGCCGAGCGTATCCGCGCCTTGGGGTTTTTCGCAACCGCGACAGTGGATGCGGCCCAAGGGTCTAGCAATGAACAAGTTGTGGTCAATGTGGATGTGGAAGAAACGCCAACAGGATCGCTGTCTTTTGGGGTGACCTATGGCACCAACAGTGGCGGCGGGATTTTGTTTGGCTATTCGGAAAGCAATTTCTTGGGCCGCGGTCAGGCCTTGAATTTGAACGTAAGTGGCACGCGCGATACACAAGAATATTCATTGGGCTTTAGCGAGCCTGCGCTGCTGGGACGTAATTTGCGGTTCAAGTTGAACGGTCAATATAAAACCACCACGCAGGCCGATTCCAATTATGACACCGAAATCGCCACCCTTTCGCCCGCGCTAGAATTCCCCGTGGGCGAGCAGACGCGGTTGGAACTGCGCTACCGTGCGGCGCGCGAAGCTGTGGTGAATGCCAACTCTACCTCTGGTTTGATTATCGCCGAAGCGGCGCGCGGAAACGAGTTTACCTCGGCTTTGGGCTATACGCTGAACTTTGATACCCGCAATGCAGATCAGTCAAGCGGCGGGATTTTGCTGCGCTTTGGGCAAGATTTTGCGGGATTGGGCGGGGACGTAAACTATGTCTCGACCAACGCGCTGGCTGTGGCCGAAGCGAGGGTTCTCAACGAAGAAGTGACGCTCCGCGCCGTGGCCGAAGGCGGGGTTATCTCGTCTTTGAACGGCTATACCAGCCGCGTGACGGATCGCTTTTTTGATGCGGGGGGGATGCGCGGGTTTGAACGCAACGGCATTGGCCCACGCGAGGCTGGCGATGCCTTGGGCGGTAACATGTTTGCATCCGTGCGGCTTGAGGC
>CAXNEP010000042.1:0-10736 GCA_964200865.1 Cypionkella sp.
TCGACGCGCTGGCTGAATTGGGCGGGGTCAACCGTGGTCAGCACCGCATCCACCCCCAGCGCGCGCAGGTTTTCGACATAGGGCGAAATGATACGCTCAAACGCGGGGCTGGCGTTTAGAAACTCGACTGTCAGCTTTTCGCCCGCCGCATTCGCCCGCATTCCGTCTGCGCTTGCAGGCCAGCCCGCTTCGTCCAGCAGAGCGGAAGCCGCGCGCAGGTTGGTGCGGTCTAGGTTCGCCTCCACGCCCGACACGGGGGGCAGCACGGCATCGGCCGTTAGGATGCTGGCATCGAGCAAGCCTTCACCCACGATCGGTTGCAAAAGGGCGATTTCTTCGGGGGTTGGCGCGCCTTTCGCCTCCATCGCGGTATTGGCAAAGAACGACGGCACGCGCGCATACAGATCATAGAACAGCGTCTGGTTCGACCATTCAAAATTGAACATCAGGCCAATCGCTTGGCGCAGGCGGATGTCTTGGAATTTTTCGCGCCGCAGGTTGAAGATAAAGCTTTGTGTGCTGGCGATAGACCCGTTGGGCAGTTCAGCCTTTATCACTGCGCCGCTTTTCAGATTGTCAAAATCATAGGCGGTCGCCCATTGTTTGGACGAGGATTCGTTTTGGAATGTGAAAACGCCCGATTTGAACCCTTCAAAGGCGGCATTGGTATCGCCGAAATATTCCACGCGGATGCGGTCAAAATTGCTGCGGCCAATCATCATTGGGTGGCTGATGCCCCAATAGTCTGGGTTGCGCTTTAGGATAATTTGCTGGCCCGGCCGCAGGCTGTCCAGCACATAGGCGCCCGTGCCCAGCATCGGCTCTAACGAACTTTCCTCTAGATCGCGGTTGTTGGCCGTATAATCGGCTTTGGATACAATCGTCAGCCCGCCCGCAGTGGCAGGCATATCGCGCATGGCCGTGCCGGGGGTGAAGGTGAACTTGACGGTGTGATCGTCAATCGCTTCGACCGATTGGAATTTTTCATTCGCCACAGTGCGGAATTCGGCAATGCCTTTGTCGCGGAACAACTCGTAGGAAAAGACCACATCGGCGGCGGTCAATGGGCTGCCGTCCGAGAATTTAACATCTTTGCGCAGGTTAAAGACGACATAGGAACGGTCGGCGGGGTATTCCATAGTCTCGCACAGCAGGCAGTAGGCCGCGCCAATCTCATCCGCCGTACCTGTTAGGATTGATTCGTAAAACACCGCGCCCAATCCGCTGGCGGTGCCTTTCACCGAATAAGGGTTCAGGCTGTCAAAGGTGCCCAGCGCGGCAATCGAAATTTCGCCGCCTTTGGGGGCGTTTGGGTTCACATATGGTAGGTTCGCATAACCTGCGGGCAGGTTCAAATTGCCAAAGGTGGAAATGCCATGCGCGATGATGGTGTCTTGCGCGCGGGCCTGCCCTGCGGCCAGTAGCGCGCAGGCGATCAGCGCCGCACCTGTGGCAAGGGCCATGCGGCGATGGGGGGTGGGCAAAGATAGGACTTTGGCTGTCATGCGTTTGGCCTCCTGTTGGGTGCGGGCGCGCCGCGCGGATTTGCTGGGCACCGTCGCTTTATTTGGGGCAAAGCATAAATCGGAAAAGGGGCGTGCCACAAGGTAAGATTGGGGGCACATTTGCGTGAGCGGGGCCCAAATGCAAAAGGCCGCACCCGTGGCGCGGCCTTTTGGCGTAAGTTTGGGCAGATTATTTGGTGGTTGCCAAATAGGCGATCAAATTCGCACGATCTTCGATTTTGGGCAGGCCTGCAAAAGACATTTTCGTGCCGGGCAAATAGGCCTTGGGGCTGGTCAAAAATGCATTCAGATTGTCGGCTGTCCAAGTTTGGCCAACCACGGCAAGGGCTGCTTCGGAATAGTTGAACCCTGCGGAGGTGTGCTTGGCCTTGTCGACAATGCCGTTCAAATGCGGGCCAGTGCCATCGCTGCCATCCAGCTTGTGGCAGGCTTTGCATTTGCCAAACACCTTTTCGCCAGCCGCCGCATCAGCCGAGGCGAAGACAGTTGCAAAATCTGGCCCTTCTTCAACGACTTCGGCGGTTTCTTCTGCGCCAGTGTCGATGACGTAGGCCTGCGCCATTTCTTCGCCATGCCCGCCTTCTTTGGTGGAGTACAAGCTATCAGCCGCCCAGCCGCCCACCAAAAAGAACAACAGTGCCCCGCATACCGATGCGGTCACTTTGGTTAGGGTCATCGTATCGAACATGTCTTGCTTCCTTATCGCCAGCACAGCCACAGACGCGGCTTATTCAAGTTTGCGCTTATCTACCCGCTTCCCCCATGGCAATTCAAGGTGTAGTAGCGCGACCAATTGACCCTTTGATGGGTTTTTCTGGCGGAGTTGAATGAAATGGCAGGCAAAATCGCGTTTCAGGGGGAAATGGGGGCCTATTCGCATCAGGCCTGCGTGCAGGCGCGGCCCGATTTTACCCCGCTGCCCTGCGCCACCTTTGAAGAAGTGGTCGAGGTCACCCAAGCCGGCGGGGCCGATTTGGCCATGCTGGCGGTGGAAAATTCGACCTATGGGCGCGTGGCCGATGTGCATTCGCTGCTGCCAAGGCGGGGCTGCAGATTGTGGACGAGGCGTTTGTGCGCGTGCATGTCAATTTGCTGGGGGTGAAAGGCGCAAAGCTGGAACAGATCACCGAGGCGCATGGCCATGTGGTGATCTTGCCGCAATGCGCGGGATTTTTGCGTGCCAACGGCATTAAAGGCAAGGTGTCATCCGACAATGCCCGCGCGGCGCGTGAAGTGGCCGAATTGGGCGATGTGACCCGCGCCGCGCTGGCAAGCGAGCTTGCCGCACAGATTTACGGGCTAGACGTGATTGCGCCCCAGATTGAAGATCAGAAAAACAACACCACGCGGTTTTTGGTGATGGGGCGGCAGGCCGATCATTCCCGCCGGGCAGATGTGATGATGACGACGTTCACCTTCCGCGTGCGCAACATCCCCGCCGCTCTGTACAAAGCGCTGGGCGGGTTTGCGACGAATGGCGTGAATATGACCAAACTGGAAAGCTATATGGTTGGCGGCAGTTTCACCGCGACCGAGTTCTATGCCGACATCGAAGGCCACCCCGAAGATGCCCCCGTTGCCCGCGCGCTAGATGAGCTGCGGTATTTCACATCGTCGCTGAACATTCTGGGGGTTTACCCTGCGGATCGTCAGCGGGGTTGACGTGTATATACGTTTTGTGTATACACTCATGGTGAAGCGTCCTACGTAACAAGACAGCGCCCCGAAGAAGCATTCATTTACGGAACGGTGCAAACTGGGGAACACAGTCATGTTCGAATTGGACGAAATAAAGCGACAGGCCAACATTCTTAAACATGGTGTTGACCCGATCGAAGCGGCCGAGATGTTCGCGGATTTCTTTATCTCGCGTATTGATCGGCGAACGGATTACGGCGAGGTGCGGTTTGCCGCGCTGGGCTATGTGAGAGAGGTTGCCTACGTGGTGATCTACACGCAGCGAGGCGACAAGATTCGGCTGATTTCGGCGCGAAGGGCGGGGAGTAGGGAAATTGAGCGATATCAAAACATTCTCACTCGATGACATTCGTGCCATGCGCGCGCGTGGCGAAGTTGTGCCGACCCGCGCCGATGCCCCCATCGAAGAAATGCCCGAAGGGTTTTGGGACAGCGCCACGCTGCAAGGCCCGCTTGTCAAATCCACCATTTCCATGCGCGTTGACCCCGACATATTGGAATTCTTCAAATCCCAAGGCGCGGGGCATCTCACTCGGATGCACGCTGTTCTGCGCGCCTATGTGGATGCGCAAAGGGCCAAGCAGAAGGGCTAGGGTATTCGCCCCCGCGCTATTCGCCGCGCGGAAAGCGTTTGCTTTCCTCCAGTATGTTCAAATCCATGTGGTTGCGCATGTAACGCTCGCTTGCGGCCCGCAGGGGCTGATAATCCCACGGGTAATAGGCACCTGAACGCAGCGCCTCATACACCACCCAGCGGCGGGCTTGGCTGGCGCGCACCTCTTCGTCGTAAACGGGCAAATCCCAGCGTTCGGCCACCATGTTTTGGAAATGCGCCAAAACCTCCGCCGCGCGGGGATCGCCTGCCAAATTGACCTCCTCGTCAGGATCAGATGCCAAATCGAACAATTGGTCAGGGTCGGCAAGGCAGTGGACGTATTTCCACGCGCCTTGGCGCAGGGCGACCATGGGGGTAATCGTGCCTTCGGCTGCGTATTCCATGGCCACGGGCGCATCGCGCGCGGCCCCCAAGGCCAGCGGCACAAGGCTTTGCCCATCTGTCCAAGGTTCAATATCGGCCATCATCACCCCTGCCAAATCGCACAGCGTTGGCAGCACATCCAGAGTGGAGACAGGCGTTTCAATTAGCCCAGCGGCCAGATTGGGCGACATAATCATCAAAGGCACGCGCGCCGCGCCTTCAAAGAAATTCATCTTAAACCACAACCCCTTGCGGCCCAGCATTTCGCCGTGATCGGATAGGAACACAACGATTGCCTCCTGCCTGCTGGCATCCAGCGCATCAAAAATCTCGCCAATTTTGTCATCGACATAGGAGATATTGGCGAAATATCCCTGCCTTGCGCGGCGGATATGATCGGGCGTGACCTCCATTCCGCGCCAATCGCAGGCATCCATCAGACGCTGTGAATGGGCATCCATATCATCGTAATCCAGCCCTTCGGGCGGTTCGCATTCAGGTGCGCCTTCGTACAAATCCCAGTATCTGCGGCGGGCGACGAACGGGTCATGTGGATGGGTAAAGGAAACGGTCAGGCACCAAGGCCGCGCATCTGCCCCGCGCGAAAGGTCATAGATTTTCTGAACCGCCTCGTGGCAGACGTCATCGTCATATTCCAACTGGTTGGTAATTTCGGCCACACCCGCGCCCGTGACAGAGCCAAGGTTATGATACCACCAATCAATCCTCTCGCCCGGTTTGCGATAATCGGGTGTCCAGCCAAAATCGGCGGGGTAAATATCGGTTGTCAGGCGCTGTTCAAACCCGTGCATCTGATCGGGCCCCACAAAATGCATCTTGCCCGACAGGATGGTTTGATACCCTGCACGGCGCAGATGGTGGGCATAGGTGGGAATGTCAGATGCAAATTCGGCGGCGTTGTCATACACCCGCGTGCGGCGCGGCAATTGGCCCGACATGAAAGATGCCCGCGCAGGCGCGCACAGCGGCGAGGCGGTATAGGCATTGCCAAAACGCACCGAATGATCGGCCAATTTGCGTAGGTTCGGCACGTGCAAAAACGGCGCGGGGCCATCGGGAAACAGTGTTCCTGTCAGCTGATCGACCATGACAATCAGGATGTTGGGCTTTTTGGTCATGGGCAGGCTCCTACATAGTGCAGCGCCACTCTATAGGGGCTTTGGTTAACTATTGCTTTCTAAAATCGACTCAATGCGCGCTTTTTCTACCCTTAGGCTGTGCTGCATCAACTGGCATAATCAGGGCTAGTGGCATCCAGCAGGGCCTTAATCTCGCGCAGATGCGCCTGTGCGAAATTAGGATAGTCTTCCCATTCACGCGCGGTTTTTTCGGCAATGTCATCTGGCATCACGCGCAGGGGCTGGCCCGTTTGCAGCGCGCGGATATAGGTCTCGCAGGCGCGTTCAAGATAATACAGGCGGTTGAAGGTTTCGGCGACGGTGCGGCCAATCACTAAAACGCCGTGGTTGCCCATGACCAGCGTGGTCATTTTGGGATCGCGCAGCAGCGCGGCGCAGCGCGCTCCTTCCTCTTCAAACGCCATACCGCCATAAGATTCGTCCACCGCATGGCGGCCAAAGAACATGGCCGAGTTTTGGTCGATGGGCGGAAGGCGGCTGTCGGCAAGGCTGGCCAAAACCGTGGCATGGATGGAATGGACATGCATCACGCACACCGCATGGGGCAGGGCGCGGTGCAGCGCGCCGTGCAGGCCCCACGCGGTGGGGTCGGGCGCATCGGGGCGGGCCATTGTGGCGGGATCATCCGCGTCAATTTCCAGCAGGCTAGATGCTGTGATGCGTGCAAAATGCCGCCCGTTGGGGTTGATGAGGAAGCGGCTGCCGCCGACGGCAAGGCTGAAATGGTTCGCCACCGATTCGTGCATGTTCAAATGCGCGCACCAGCGAAAAGCGGCGGCAAGGTCGATGCGCTGGGGCCAATGGGCTAGGTTGGGGTGCATGGGGGCGTTCATGGCATTTGGCTCCTGATGTTGGCCAATCATGCCGCCAAATTGGCGCGCGCGCAAATGATGCTTTCAATTGGCCCAGCATCGCGCTAATTTGTGGGCGGTTGGCAAGCACCAAGGCGTCGCTGTTTCGCAAGAAAAGCTAAAGCTGCCAAATTTGGATCGGCATCGCACACCCAAAGGCGCCGCTTCGTTAAGTCAGCGACCGATGATGTTAACGGCACCTTAGGGATGCATGATGACGAACTTTCCACTTCCGTTGATAACCCCCGATTTGGGGCAGTTCACCCGCGCGATGTCGCGGCAATTGGGCGAAAATGCCCCCTCACATCTGACCTTGATGAACATGCTGGCGCGCGCAGCGGGGTTTCAGAATGTGCAACATATGCGGGCGGCGATGGTGAAGGCCAAGCCTTTGGCTGTGTCGCCGCCCTTTCCCCCACCCGTGGACGCGCGCAAAGTGGCCCGCGCCTTGCAGCAATTTGATCCGCTGGGGCGGCTGGCGCATTGGCCTGCAAAACGTAACATGCAGACCCTTGCGCTGTGGGCGATTTGGGCGGCGCTGCCTGCGGGAAAAAAGCTGCAAGAAGGGCAGATCAGCGCGTTGATCGACGGCGAGCATTTGTTTGGCGATGCGGCGCTATTGCGGCGCGACATGGTGGGCTGTGGTCTGCTTGCGCGGCAAGACGGCGGGGTGGATTACCTGCGGATCGAGCAAATGCCCCCGCCCGAGGCGAAGGCGCTGATCCATGCCGTGGCCACGCGGCGCAAGGCGCGGGGCCTGCCCGCCCGCGGGACCACTTACCCCAACAAAAAAGGCGGGGCACATGTCCCCGCCTTTTGCAAAAATGTTCGCAGCCTTACGCCAGCGTCAGATTAACCGCCGATTCGCGCCCGTCGCGGCCTGCTTCCACGTCAAACGTTACCGCTTGCCCGTCTTTCAGCCCGCGCAAGCCCGCACGTTCCAACGCGGTGATATGCACGAAGATATCCTTGGCCCCGCCTTCTGGGGCGATAAAGCCGTAGCCTTTGGTTTCGTTAAACCATTTCACGGTGCCCTTAGCCATCGTGATCGTCTCCTACCTTTTTGCCATCCGCGAGATTGCAATGGCCCGGCCCCGCACTTTGATCGAAAAGCTGTGGCCGAAATCGCAGCAGGATCGAGAAGTCACGTCGCATTGCCTATATTATGGGGGCGATTTGTGTTTTCAAGATGTTTTGATGCGGCAATTCGCGCGCGGGTTGCTGAAAGGTTACAGCTTGCGCGCAGCGCAGCGCCAATCGTGCCATCGTCTAGATAGTTAAGTTCCCCCCCGATGGGAACGCCTTGGGCAGGGGTGGTGGTGGACACGCCCGTTTGCGCCACGGCATCGGCGATGTAGTGCGCGGTGGTTTGGCCATCGACCGTGGCGTTTAGGGCCAAGATCACCTCGCGCGATCATATCTGTTGAGACGTGGTCTTGCGCTAGGTTGCTGCACTTTCCGCATTTGTCCATTTGTTCTGCCAGAAGGAAACCTGATATTCCCAAAGATCGTCATGGTCGTCCGGAATATAAAACTCAACCGTGCAGGGGTGGTCTGGGAACTGGTATTGCAATTTTGCTTGCCACATTTCCTTGATGATATTTCCAAGGAAAAGGAGTTTGTCCGGTGAAAGATTTGCTTCATCATGGATGTGAAAATGCGCCAAATGCAAATGGTTTAGAACCCATTCAACGCTTTGCGGCGTTGAATTCGGCTGGTTTTCAAATCCCGCAATATGCTCTGCGCTGCAACCTTCATGAAGGATGTAGTTGCCCACCAATTCAAACTTTGGCCAAAGCATTGCTGCATAGCCCACGGTCAGTTTGCAGTTGCCTTCACATTCCGTCCAGCTATCTAAGTCTATACCGTCACCATTGTTCCATGGGTCAAGTTCGGCGATCATGCTGACGGGTATTTCATGAGGCATTTTGCTGCTCCTGACGTAGGGATAGGGCAAATGGGGTCAGATTCGGAATTTTAGGCCAGACTTCATTTACATCAAGCGGACATTTTTCAGGCAAATTGTCAAATATTTTGCCATTGCTTTGCCCAAAAGCTACAGCTTGCGCCGCGCCCGCAGGGCCGCGCCGATCGTGCCATCGTCGAGGTAGTTCAGTTCCCCCCCGATGGGAACGCCTTGGGCAAGGGTGGTGATGGACACGCCCGTTTGCGCCAAGGCATCGGCGATGTAATGGGCGGTGGTTTGGCCATCGACTGTGGCGTTTAGGGCCAAGATCACCTCTCGCGCGCCTGTATCCACCACGCGCGCGGTAAGGCGGGGGATGCCCAACTGGTCTGGCCCCATATCATCCAGCACCGACAGCGTGCCGCCCAGCACGTGATAGCGCCCGCGAAACGCGCCGCCGCGTTCCATCGCCCACAGATCGGCCACGTCTTCGATCACGCAAATCTCGCCATTGTCGCGGGCAGGATCGGCGCAAATCGTGCAGATGTCAGACTGGCCGATATTGCCGCAAATGGTGCAATCCTTGGCCGTCAACGCAACCTGCGCCATGGCGGTGGCAAGCGGGGCCATAAACTGCCCCCGCTTTTTCAGCAGCGCCAAAACTGCGCGGCGGGCCGAGCGTGGCCCCAGCCCTGGCAGGCGGGACATCAACTCGATCAGCGTTTCAATGTCGCGCGTCTCGCTCATAGGTTTGGCAGCATCATGTCGGGCGGCAGGCCCAGCTCCTGCGCAATACGGGCCATTTCGGCCATCATATGCGCGCGGGCGCGGGTCTGCGCATCTTGAATGGCGGCCAAAATCAGGTCCTGCGCCTGCACTTGCGCGCTGGCGTGCAGAATATTGGGCGAGATGTCGATGCCAATCACATCCCCCTTGCCCGTGCAGCGCACCGAAACAAGGCCCGCGCCCGCATCCCCCGTGATGATGGTTTGCCCCAGCGTTTGTTGCAATTCCGCGACGCGGGTCTGCATATGCTGCGCAGCCTTCATCATCTTGGCCATATCGCCAAGCCCGCCAAGGCCCTTTAGCATGATGCACCTTTAATCATCTTCAAACGGATCCCAATCATCGGCGATCACATCATCGCCTGCGTCTTGTCCCTCATTCGCGGTCAAAGTGATGGGCGCGTCGGCTTCGGGCTGGCGAATGGCGGTAATTTTGGCGGCGGGAAAGGCGGCCATCACGGCCTGAACAAGCGGGTTATCCAGCGCCTGCACCTTTGCGGTAGTGTCTTGCTCCGCGCGCGCCTCGGCTATGGTCGGTGCGCCGCCACCAGCCACAACAGACACGCCCCAGCGCTGCCCCGTCCACCCCTGCAATCGCTGCGACAGGCGCGCGGCAAGGTCGGGTTTTGCCGATGGGGCGGGTTCAAATTCGATACGGCCAGGGGCGTAGCGGACAAGGCGCAGATCATGCTCGACCTCGGTCAGCAGCAGCATATCACGTTTGGCGCGGATCAGATCGACCACTTGGTCAAATGACAAAAGGCTGATTTCGGCGTTCGGATCGGGCTGGGCCTGCGGTGCAATTTGGGCATGGGGCGCGCCGCGCGCGGGGGCGGATGGGGCAAGGCGCAGCATGGGGCTGTGAACGGTTTGCCCGCCTGCGGGCGCGCCGCCCGCGACGGGGCCAGCATTAGGCGCAGAACTGGGCGCAGGGCCGTTTTGCAACCGCCGTACCAGCGTTTCAGGGTCTGGCAGATCGGCGACATGGGTCAGGCGGATCACGGCCATTTCAGCCGCCATCATGGCGTTGGGGGCAAGCGCCACCTCTTCCAATGCCTTTAGCAGCATCTGCCACGCCCGCGACAGCGCGCGCATAGGCACGGACTGCGCCATTTTCAGCCCCCGCTCACGCTCATCCTGCGGGGTGGTTGGGTCATCGGCGGCTTCGGGCGAGATTTTGACGACCGACAGCCAATGGCTGATTTCGGCCAAATCGCGCAGCACGGCCATCGGGTCGGCCCCATCGGAATATTGCGCAGCCAGTTCCGCCAGCGCCCCCGCCGCATCGCCGCGCAGAATCAAATCGAACAAATCCAGAACGCGGCCACGGTCGGCCAGCCCCAACATCGCGCGCACCATATCGGCATTGGTTTCGCCCGCGCCGTTGGAAATGGCTTGATCCAGCAGACTGGTTGCATCGCGCGCAGACCCTTCCGCCGCGCGGGCGATCAGCGCCAGCGCGCCATCGGTAATTTGCGCGCCCTCGGCATTTGCGATTTTGCGCAGTAGCGCCATCTGCACTTCGGGTTCTATCCGTTTCAGATCAAACCGCTGGCAGCGCGACAGCACTGTGACGGGCACTTTGCGAATTTCAGTCGTGGCAAAAATGAATTTCACATGCGCGGGCGGTTCTTCCAGCGTTTTCAAAAGCGCGTTGAAGGCCGCGTTCGACAGCATATGCACTTCGTCGATGATATAAATTTTATAGCGGGCCGATGCCGCGCGATAGTGAACGGAATCAATAACTTCGCGCATGTCGCCCACGCCTGTGCGCGATGCGGCGTCCATTTCCATCACATCCACATGCCGCCCTTCGGCAATGGCGATGCAC
>CAXNEP010000043.1:0-10656 GCA_964200865.1 Cypionkella sp.
CTGCGCGACCAGATCCACAGTCTGGCGGGCATTTTCGCCGCGCTTGGCATCGGCCATCAGCACATCGACCACCTCTTGCGGCATGACGATGGGCAAAATGCCGTTCTTAAAGCAGTTGTTATAGAAAATATCGGCAAAGCTGGTGGCAACAACGCAGCGAATACCAAAGTCTAGCAAAGCCCAAGGCGCATGTTCGCGCGACGAGCCGCAGCCAAAGTTATCGCCTGCGATGATAATCTCGGCGCGGCGATAGGCGGGCTGGTTCAGCACGAAATCGGCAATCTCGGTTCCGTCCAGATTATAGCGCATCTCATCAAACAGGTTCTTGCCAAGGCCCGTGCGGGCGATGGTTTTGAGGAACTGCTTGGGGATGATCATATCGGTATCGATATTGACCAAGGGCATGGGCGCTGCGATGCCTGTGAGGGTGGTGAATTTTTGCATCTGTCTGCTCCTATACCATCATTTCCCGCACATCCGTCAGCCGCCCCGTAATCGCAGCCGCCGCCGCCATGGCTGGGGATAGCAAATGCGTGCGCCCGCCGCGACCTTGGCGGCCTTCGAAGTTGCGGTTGGATGTGGCGGCGCAGCGCTCGCCTGGCGCAAGTTGGTCGGGGTTCATCGCAAGGCACATGGAACAGCCCGCAAGGCGCCACTCAAAGCCTGCGTCGATGAAAATCTGCGTAAGGCCCTCTTCTTCCGCCTGCGCGCGCACAAGGCCAGACCCCGGAACAACCATAGCGCGCAGACCGTCCTTTTTCTTTTTGCCCTTCAGAATGGCGGCAGCGGCGCGCAAATCTTCGATACGGCCATTGGTGCACGATCCGATGAACACCGTATCAATCGCGATATCTGACAGTTTTTGCCCGGGCTTCAGGCCCATATAGTCCAAAGACCGTTGAACAGCCTCGACCTTGCCGCCCGTAAAATCGGCGGGGTTTGGCACAGTGCCCGTAATCGGCAGCACGTCTTCGGGGCTGGTGCCCCATGTGACGACAGGCGCAATATCTTCGCCCTTGAGCGTGACAACCTTATCCCAATGCGCGCCCTCGTCGGAAAACAGGGTTTTCCAATAGGCCAGCGCAGCCTCCCATGCAGCGCCTTTGGGCGCGTGGGGGCGGCCCATGCAATAGGCAAAGGTCTTCTCATCGGGCGCGATCAGGCCCGCGCGCGCGCCGCCCTCAATCGCCATGTTGCAGACGGTCATGCGGCCTTCCATGGAAAGTTCCCGAATGGCCTGCCCGCAATATTCAATCACATAGCCCGTGCCGCCAGCGGTGCCCGTGGCCCCGATCACCGACAGGGTGATATCCTTGGCGGTAACCCCTGGGCGCAAGGAGCCCGTGATCTCGACCTTCATATTCTTGGCCTTGCGCTGGATCAGCGTTTGCGTGGCCAGAACATGTTCCACTTCCGATGTGCCAATGCCATGCGCCAGCGATCCGAATGCGCCATGCGTGGCGGTGTGGCTATCGCCGCAGACCACGGTCATGCCGGGCAAAGTCCAACCTTGTTCGGGGCCAACAATATGCACGATGCCTTGGCGCACGTCGGACACGGGATAGTAGTGAATGCCGAAATCCTTGGCGTTTTTGTCCAAAGCTGCCACTTGGATGCGGCTGTCTTCCGTCATGGTCGCGGCATTGGCGCGGTCAAGGGTGGTTGGCACGTTATGATCGGGCACGGCGATGGTTTTTTCGGGCGCGCGCACTTTGCGGTTCGTCATGCGCAGGCCTTCGAATGCTTGCGGCGATGTCACCTCATGCACCAAATGGCGGTCGATGTACAAAAGGCAGGTGCCATCGGCGGCCTGATCTACCAAATGATCGTCCCAGATTTTGTCGTAAAGCGTACGAGCGGTCATGGCTCTTCCTTGCGTGTTGAAATTTTCGGAAATGGCGATGCGGGGGGCGGATGGCCCCAATAATCAGACGCGCGCAAGAATGGCGCGGGTGGCCCCATAGAACCGCCACGGCAGGCGGTCATGGTCGCTGATGTTGAAAAACCTATTCATACCGCCATCAATACGCGGTTTTTGGCCGATTGGCAACGGCAAGGCGGCGCGCAGGTGGAAACTTTGGCCCAGCGTGCCATGTGTTAGGGGCAGGAGGCGCAAATCATGAAACCTATCATCGCAGTCACCGCTGCCCTATTGCTGGCAGCCAGCCCCATGAAAGCGCAAGAAACCATGCCCAAAATGATGTATAAATCCACCGAAACCCCCGCCTATAGTGTTGATCGCGCTGTGGGGGACGGTGAAATTCGCAGCTATGCCCCGCGCATTGTGGCCGAAGTAACGGTATCGGGCAGCCGTTCTGGCGCGATCAATTCGGGTTTTCGCATTTTGGCGGGCTATATTTTTGGCGGCAACGAAGGCGCGGCAAAAGTGGCTATGACATCGCCCGTCGCCCAAATGCCTGCCGAGAAAATTGCCATGACATCTCCCGTCGCGCAAACGCCAGTGGACGGCGCGGGCGACGATGGGCCTTGGGTGGTGCAGTTCACTATGCCGTCGCAATACACATTGGACAGCCTGCCAAAGGCCAAGGATGCCAGCATCCGCTTTGTGCCCCAGCCCGCAGACCGCCAGCTGGTTTTGCAGTTTCCAGGCCTTGCAGGCACATCAGTTTTGGTGCGCAAAGAGGCAGAACTGCGCGCGCTGGCCGCCGCCGAAGGGTTGGAATTGGCGGGCGGGCCGATGTATTATTTCTATGATGCCCCGTTCACCCTGCCATGGAACCGCCGCAACGAAGTGGCCTTTGCGCTGAAATAAGCACCAAGCATGACCCACCCGATTTTCGCCATGCCCTTTGCAAAGGTTTATCCGCTGTATGTGGCAAAGGCCGAACGCAAAGCGCGCACGCAGGCAGAGGTGGATCAGATCATCCACTGGCTGACAGGCTATGATGCGCAAGGTTTGGCCGAGGTGTTGCAAAGTAATGCAGACTTTGCGGCATTTTTCGCACAGGCCCCTGCGCTAAACCCTGCGCGGGGGCAGGTCACGGGCGTGATTTGCGGCGTGCGGATCGAGGCGATTGAAGACCCGCTGATGCGGGAAATCCGCATTATGGATAAGCTGGTCGATGAATTGGCCAAAGGACGCCCGATGGCCAGAGTTCTGCGCAGCTAAGGTTTCGTCTGTGGCAAACTTGCCAAGCCTTTAGTATGCAGCAAACTTGCCGCGCCTTTTAGTATGCGGCAAACTTGCCGCGGGCAATCTCACGCTCGCGCATTTCCAGATCATACAGATTTGCTGCACCGCGCAGATAGGCCAGTTCAGCCTCGGCACGGCTAACGGGACGTGGGAACAGTTTTGCAAGAAAGCTCATGGGGTTATCTCCTTTTCTTCTTCTGCCTTTAATATGCTGCATCGCAGCGCAATCTGTTAGGGGTCTGCGGGAATAGCCCCTATGCGCCCCTTGCAGGGCTACCGCCGATTGCGCCTTGCGAGGGGGCGATGTTTTGCGTAAAAGCCCGCCTTTGCCGCCCTGCGCCGTTGAGATTTGGCGCGGCAAGTGGTAACACGCCTTATGCCCGCCCGTTTTGGGCCTTTATCGGAGGACGTTGTCCTGTCTAGCGAAACCAACTTGGGCTTGCCCGCACGGGATGCCGCCCGCCCGCAAACCGACTATACCGCCGAAGAATTGCTGGCTGTGGTGGTCGCCTCCATCGAAGACGACAAGGCCGAAGAGGTTGTGCAGATTGATCTGCGCGGGCGCAGCGATGTGGCCGATTATATGATTGTTTGTTCGGGCCGCTCAACGCGCCAAGTGGCCGCCATTTCCGAAAAGCTGACCGAAAAGCTGAAAGCCACCTTTCATTTCACCGCAAAGATGGAAGGCAAAGAAACGGGCGATTGGGTGCTGATCGACGCGGGCGATGTGATTATTCACGTCTTCCGCCCCGAAGTGCGCGAGTTTTATCAGCTGGAAAAAATCTGGGCCGCAGGCAGCGCGCATCGCGGCGCGTAAGGCAGGGCGCGGGCCATGCGTGTGCATATCTGCGCTGTAGGGCGGATGCGCGCGGGGGCCGAACGCGATTTGTTTGACGATTACCAAACGCGGTTCGACCGCACAGGCCGCGCGCTGGCGCTGGGGCCGATGGGTGTGGTCGAGGTTGAAGATAAGAAAAACCTAGGCATGGCGGCAGAGGGGGAACTCCTCTCACGCGCCATCCCCACAGGGGCCATGCTGGTCTGCATGGACGAACGCGGTAAGGTTCTGTCATCCCCCGATTTCGCAGCCCACCTTGCCCGCTGGCGCGACGGCGGGGTGCAGGATTTGGCCTTAGTGATTGGCGGGGCAGATGGGATTGACCCCGCCCTGCGGGCGCGGGCGGATTTTGCAATCAGCTTTGGCGCAATGGTCTGGCCGCATATGCTGGTGCGGGTGATGCTAGCGGAACAACTGTATCGGGCGGCGACGATTTTGGGCGGTGGGCCGTATCATCGGGTGTGATACTCCGCAGAACAATCCCTCTTGGCACGGAATCAAGGCGCAAAGCGCCGCCGTGCCGCGCCCTCCCTCCCCCCGGGAGGGCGCGATGCAACGGTTGCCAGCAGAAATTCTGTGGAAGAACTGGAACCATAAACCGCCCAGAACGGGCCTTAGCGCGCCATCCCGAGGGAGTGCGCGGCCCTAGGGTGGGATTGTGGTGGGGTTGGTGTAGGGTGCGTGATTTCACGCACCATTGAGGGGGTGGGGGCAGATGGTGGGGGCAAGCACGCGCCCTACGGGTTGCTACTTGCAGTAGAATAAAATTGTGTCACACTACATATGGTAGTAACTTGATGGAGACACTTTGTGACCAAGAAACAACCCGTTGAAGCAACGCCCCCAAAAAAAACATCAGAAGAGGATAAGCGGGCGAGAGTAAGCCAAGCTAATGTTCCCGCCTATAGCTTGGAAGATGCGTTGAGAGTCGCAAAGGCGATTTCAAGCCAATATGGGGGAAAACCGACTAAACCAATAAATGTAGCTAGCGCAATGGACCTGAGTCCCAACTCTAGTGTCTTCAAGATGTTGACTGGCGCGTCGATTGCATATGGCCTTACCGACGGGGGATACAACGCGGTTGAGATCTCCCTCACTCCACTAGGGAAACAAATTGTCACTCCACTTGAAGAGGGTGCTGACCATCTAGGAATGGTTGCGGCTTACCTGAAGCCAAAAGTAATTGCTGAGTTCACCAAAAAATATGATGGAAGCCAAATTCCGCGCGACGACATCGGCATGAATGTTCTAGCGGAAATGGGGGTCCCCCAAGAAAGAACCAAAAGTGTTTTTGAACTCATTGTGAAAGGCGCAGAGTCTCTTGACTTAATCAGCGATATCAAAGGCAAGAAGTATTTGAATCTTTCACGAAACGGGGTACAATCGTCAACTCATTTCGGAACTGAAAAAAGCGAACCCAACGATGTTGTGGACGTTGCTAAAGAATTCGCAGACCTACAAGAAGATTCATCACCAATCGCGAAAGATCAACCACCAAGCATTGTGGCGAAAGATGGTCGTGCAAAAAGAGTCTTTATTACCCATGGGAAGAATACAGATTTCATCGCGCCGATAAAGAAACTGCTGACCTTTGGCGAGCTTGAAGCCGTAGTCAGCATTGAAATTCAGTCAGTTTCACAACCTGTTCCTGAAAAGGTTATGCGCGACATGAGAAGTTGTGGCGCGGCGATAATCCACGTTGATGGAGAGCAAACGTTAATGGACACGGACGCTAACTCCCACCAAGTCTTAAATCCAAATGTACTCATAGAGATTGGCGCAGCGATGGCCCTATATGGTCGTCGATTTATTCTAATCGTCCGTGAAGGCGTAAAGTTACCATCGAACCTACAAGGGTTATACGAAGTCAGATACTCTGGAACTGCTCTCGACGGCGATGCCACCATTAGATTGATGGAAGCAATAAACAAACTAAAGACGGAACCGCTAGAAAAGACGGGGGCGTGACACCCCCACCCCTACCTACTAAACCGCTTATACTTCACCCGCTTAGGCTCCAGCGCGTCTGGCCCCAGACGGCGCACTTTATCGGCTTCATAGGCCTCAAAGTTCCCCTCAAACCATTCCACATGCGCGTCCCCTTCAAAGGCCAGCATATGGGTGCACAGGCGGTCCAAGAAAAACCGATCGTGCGAGATGATGATGGCGCAGCCTGCGAAATCTTCAATCGCGGCTTCCAGCGCCTGCAGGGTTTCCACGTCTAGATCGTTGGTCGGTTCATCGAGAAGCAGCACGTTGCCGCCCGAGCGCAGCAGTTTGGCCATGTGGACGCGGTTCCGCTCCCCGCCAGACAGCAGCCCCACCTTTTTCTGCTGATCGGTGCCCTTAAAGTTGAACGCGCCCGTATAGACGCGGCTGTTCATTTCCAAATCGCCCAGATGGATCACTTCCGACCCGCCCGAGATTTCTTCCCACACGTTTTTGTTCGGGTCCAGCGCATCACGCGATTGGTCAACGTAAGACAGTTGCACCGTGTTGCCCAAGGTGATGGTGCCCGAATCGGGCTGCTCGCCCCCCGTCAGCATACGAAACAGCGTCGATTTACCCGCGCCGTTCGGGCCAATCACGCCCACAATCGCGCCAGGCGGCACGGTAAAGGACAGGTTTTCAATCAGCAAACGGTCGCCCATCGATTTGGACAGGCCTTCCACCTCGATCACTTTGTTGCCCAAACGCTCGCCATTCGGGATGATGATTTGCGCGTTGCTGGCGCGTTCGGTCACGGTCTGGCCCGCCATTTCGGTATAGCGGTTCAGACGCGCCTTGCCCTTGGACTGGCGGGCCTTGGTGCCCGAACGGATCCATTCCAGTTCCTTCTCCAGCGCCTTTTGCTTGGACTTATCTTCGCGCGCCTCTTGCGCCATGCGCTTGGCCTTTTGATCCAGCCATGCGGAATAGTTCCCCTCGTACGGAATGCCGCGGCCCCGGTCTAGTTCCAAAATCCAAGACGTGATGTCATCCAAGAAATAGCGGTCGTGCGTGACGATCAGGATCGTGCCCTTATAGGCGATGAGGTGCTTTTGCAGCCAAGCGATTGATTCTGCGTCCAAATGGTTGGTAGGTTCGTCCAGCAGCAGCATATCGGGGGCTTCTAGCAGCAGCTTGCACAGGGCGACGCGGCGACGCTCGCCGCCCGACAGGCTTTCAACATCGGCATCATCGGGTGGGCAGCGCAGCGCGTCCATCGCCACGCCCACGGATGCCTCTAGCTCCCACAGGTTTTGCGCATCGATCTGGTCTTGCAACGCGGCCATCTCGTCTGCCGTCTCGTCGGAATAGTTCATGGCGAGTTCGTTATAGCGTTCCAAAATGGCGGTCTGCTTGGCCACGCCCAGCATGACATTGCCCTTCACGTCCAAGGATGGGTCAAGGTAAGGCTCCTGCGCCAGATAGCCCACTTTGGCCCCCTTGGCGGCCCAAGCCTCGCCCTTAAAATCCTTATCCATGCCCGCCATAATCTTCAACAGCGTGGATTTACCCGCGCCGTTGACGCCCACCACCCCGATTTTGACCCCGGGAAGGAAGTTCAGGTGGATATTCTCAAAGCATTTCTTACCGCCGGGATAGGTCTTGGACACGCCTTCCATGTGGTAGACATATTGATAGGGGGCCATGTGACATTCCTTTTGCAGCAGTGAATTTTGCCCATCATTTAGTGTGGAACGCCCCAAAGCGCAATTGGGGCAAATCGGCCCTGTGGGATATGGGGCCAACCTGCCCCCCCCGCGCAGTGTTGCGCATTAAGCACGCAGGTTTGAAAGATGCGTCTGCATCGAAAATGCGGTTTGCGAAACCTGCGGGTGTTGTTAGCTTGGCTGCAATCAGGGATTGAACCCCGAACAGGCATTTATCAGTGTGGTGACGATATGAAAACGACCCTTGGGGCCGCGGCAGTGGTGCTGGCATGTTCCTCCGCCGCGCAAGCGCAAGATTTCTCTGGCGTTTTTTCCCTTGGCTACGGCGAGAACGAGTTTGCCGATACGGCAGATCGTCTAAATGAATCGTCCCTGAAAGGGCGCTTTCGCGCGCAGACAGGAAATGGCATGTCATTTGGCCTGCAGTTTGGCACGGAAACAAAATCCGCTCCCCAAACGGACGAATCGTCTAACGGGCGCAATTTTGGTGCCGATCTTCAGTTCGCCCAGCAAAACAACCTGTCTTATGGAATCTATGCCGAGAGTTCCGCCGTTACGGCGAACGGTGTTGACTTACTTTCGACCAGCGCCTTTGGCCTGACGGCAGGCTATGCGGCGAATGGATTAAATCTAAAGGGCTTTGTGGGTAGCGCGGCTTTGGAAGAGCAGCCATCGGCAGAGATCACCGCATTGGGCGTGACCGCAAGCTATCAACTTGCGCCGAACTTCACCGTGGGGGCCAATCTTTCGCAGCATGGCGTCAAGAAAGGTAGTTTTGTGAACACAGCATCTTCCGTTGGTCTGGGTGCAGTCTATCAGCCAACGCCAAGCATTGGCCTTTTTGGCGGGTTCACATCTATGGATTTGTCATCCAGCAACGACACGCGCCTAACGGAAATGGGGCTTGGGGGCAGTTACCGTGTTAACAGATCAGGAAATTCGCCTATTCTGGCAACATTGGAAGTTCTGAACACTGATTTCAACTCGGGCCCTGACAATATTTCGTTCAACACTATTCGGCTGGGGGTCACCTTTCCCTTGGGCGCGGCGGCGCGGAATGTTTCGGTTCCGATCAACTCGGCGGCTGATCGAGTATTTCAACCTGTTCGCAACTTTCTGGGCGCATATGGCGATGCGCTGAACTAGGCCCCTGCGCCCTGCTGGCCTAAACGCAGTTTGGCGCGCAGGCTATGGGCAATGTTCTGTTAACGCCTATTTGAATGTGCCTTTACATGCCACGGTCCGAACGCCAAAACTGGCTGTGCCGCAGCAAAAGGGATCAATGTGCGCAGGGGTTTTCCAATAGCAACCAAAGGCATGGTCATTGGCCTTTTGGGCGGGTCGTTTGACCCTGCCCACGGCGGCCATGTGCATCTGACCCACCAAGCCATGGCGCGGATGGGGCTGGATGCTGTTTGGTGGCTTGTCACCCCTGCCAACCCGCTAAAGGCGCGCCAGCCTGCGCCGCTGGCGGATAGGTTGGCGCGGGCGCGGGCGGTAATGCAGCATCCGCGCGTGAAGGTGACAGCGCTGGAGGCAAGCCTTGGCACGCGGGCGACTGCCGACACCATCGACCGTCTGCGCGCGATATATCCGGGGGTACAGTTTGTCTGGCTGATGGGAGCGGATAATCTTGTTCAGTTTCACAAATGGGGGCGCTGGCGCGATATTTTGCGCGCCGTGCCTGTGGGGGTGCTGGCGCGGCCTGGATCGGGGATTGCAGCGCGGCTATCCGTGGCGGCGCAGGCGTTTCGCGTACATCGCGTGGCGCGCGGGGAAACGTTGCGTGGGCACAAACCGCCCGTGTGGTGCTTTGTGAATATGCCGATGAACGATGCTTCATCCACCGAGATACGCGCGCGGGGGGAATGGGGAAAACCTGCCAAGCCTGCGCTGCGTGGATAGGGCAGAATAGGTATTTGGGCCAAAATGAAAGCAGGGATGGTTTGGGGATGATTGGCAGGCGCGGAATTTTGGCGGGCGGGCTTGCGGTGCTGGCGGGGCCTGTTTTGGGCCAGACACGGCCAAAGCCGCGGCCTGATAGATCGCGCAGCGGCATGGATGCCATCTGCGCCGAATATATCCGCGCGGCCAAACTGGGCGGCGCGGTGGGCTATGCTGTGGCGGATTTGGCCACAGGCCGCGTTTTGGGCGGCGCGCAGGCAGATATGCCACTGCCGCCTGCATCCGTCACCAAGGCGCTGACGGCGCTATTCGCATTGGAACGGCTGGGCGCGGGCAAAGAGTTTACCACCCGCCTTATGGCCACGGGGCCCGTGCAGGGCGGGGTGGTGCAGGGCGATATCATTTTGGCGGGTGGGGGCGATCCCAGCCTTGATACCGACCGTTTGGGTGATATGGCGGCCACGCTGGCGCGTGCGGGGGTGCGTGGGCTGACGGGGCGGTATTTGGTATATGCGCGCGCGCTGCCTTATATCGAACGGATTGCCGACGATCAGCCCGATTTTGTGGGCTATAACCCCGCCATCAGTGGCATGATCCTAAACTACAACCGCGCGAATTTTGTGTGGGCGGCGGGGGGCGGCACGTTGGGGGTCAATGCCGAAGGCGCACGGTTTGTGCCGCCTGTGCGCAGTGTGGCGGTTGATTTGGCCCAGCGCGAGGCCCCGTTGTTTGTTTATGAAGGGCGCGATCCGATCGAGGCGTGGAGCGTGGCCGCCCCTGCCCTGCGCAAGGATGGGTCGCGCTGGTTGCCCGTACGCGCGCCTGCGCGTTATGCGGGCGATGTGTTTGGCGCGCTGTGCGCAGCGCAGGGCATCAAACTGCCCGATGCGGGCGAGATCACCGCCCTGCCCGCTGGCGCGCAACTGCTCGCGCAGGATGTCAGCGCGGGGCTTGAGGGCCTGATCAAGGGGATGCTGAAATATTCCACCAACCTGACGGCCGAGGCGCTGGGGCTTGCGGCGTCAAAGGCGGGGGATATTGCGGGATCAGGGGCCGCGATGACGTCTTGGGCGCAGGCGCGCTTTGGCATTGCGGCGCGCTTT
>CAXNEP010000044.1:0-10598 GCA_964200865.1 Cypionkella sp.
CAAAGCCCTGTATGTAGGCGCGTTCATTATTGCGATGAACAAAGACAAATACAATTCGCTGCCCGATGATTTGAAGGCGGTGATTGATGCCAATTCGGGGCTAGAGTTTTCAGCCATGGCTGGAAAGCTGAGCCAATCGGCAGATGCCAAAGCCCGCCAAATCGCGGTTGATTTGGGCAATAACATCGTCACGCTAGACGCCGCGCAGTCGGCTGTCTGGGAAGAGGCTGCACAGCCAACCTATGACGCATGGATTGCCGAAAGCGCTGCTGGTGGTTTTGATGGCCAAGCCATTCTAGACGACGCAAAAGCATTGCTGGGCCAATAACCCACGGAAACTGCCGCACCAAGGCGCAACCTTGGTGCGGTATTTGCTTTTGGGGCCAAGGCCCGAGGGAGGATATCTTGAAAAAACTCAGCTATGCCTTGGCCAATACAATGGCCATGATTGGCGGTTTAAGTTTGCTGGCGATCATCTTGATGACAGTGGCCAGCGTGATCGGGCGCGCGCTTGTGCCGATTGGTCTTGGCCCTGTGCCGGGCGATTATGAAATCACCGAAATGGCGATTGCCTTTGTGATTTTCTGCTTTCTGCCGCTGTGCCAATTGGTGGCGGGCCATGCCACTGTGGATGTGTTCACATCGGGCATGGGACAGCGCACCAATCTGATTTTGCTGGCTATTTGGGAAGTGCTTTTGACAGCTACGATGATCTTTATCGCTTGGCGTTTGTATGAAGGCTTTTTGGACAAGCTGACAAATAATGAAATCTCTATGCTGCTGGCTATCCCTGTCTGGTGGGGATATTTCGCCGCGCTATTCCCAGCCTGTGTTGGGGTTATTGTTGGGCTTTGGTCGGCCTATGACCGCGCGCGCGCCGCCCTATCAGGCAAAGTCACCCGCACCATTGAGGGAGCAAACCATTGAGCAACGTTGAAATTGGCCTTTTGGCCTTTCCAATCCTGCTGGCCATCATTTTTATGCGCGCGCCCATCGGGCTGGCGATGCTACTTGTTGGTGTGGCGGGTATGGTGATTGTAACAGGCAGCCCCAATATCATTTTGTCAAAATTCAAAAGCGAAGTTTTCAGCACCTTTGCCAGTCATTCGCTGTCTATTGTGCCCATTTTCCTGTTGATGGGGCATTTGGCGGGGCTTGGCGGCATGAGCCAAGCCTTGTTCAAAGCTGCCGAGGCATGGCTGGGCCATCGCAAGGGCGGCACGGCGATGGCGGCGGTCGGGGCCTGTGCAGGGTTTGGGTCTATCTGCGGATCGTCGGTGGCCACTGCGGCCACGATGGCGCAAGTTGCCCTGCCAGAACTGCGCCGTTCTGGCTATTCGGGCGGGCTTTCTACGGCCACCTTGGCCGCAGGCGGCACGCTGGGTATTTTGATCCCGCCATCAGTGGTGCTGGTGATCTATGCCACGCTGACCGAAACCAACATCGCCAAACTGTTCCTTGCCGCCTTTGTGCCGGGCATTATGGCGGCCATTGGCTATATGCTGGTGATCGCGCTGTATGTGCGCATCCATCCCGAAAGCGCGGGCAGCCTGCCGCGGATGCCGTACCGCGAAAGGTTCAAGGCGCTGGGCAATGTTTGGCCTGTGGCGCTGATTTTCCTAAGCGTTGTCGGCGGCATTTACACGGGCGTCTTCAACCCAACCGAGGGCGCATCGGTGGGCGCGCTGGGCACGGGGCTGGTTGCATGGGCTTCGGGCGGGCTTGATTGGCCGCGCCTGAAATCGGCGCTGATCGCCACCGCATCTGGCACGGCGATGATCTTTCTGATCGTGCTGGGTGCAGGGTTCTTCAACGCCTTTTTGGCGCTGACGCAAATGCCGCAGATCGTATCGCAGTGGATCGTGGCCCAAGGTTTTGGCCCATGGTTCGTGCTGGCCTGTATTTTGGTGATTTACCTGATCTTGGGCTGCATCATGGACAGCCTGTCGATGATCTTGCTGACCATTCCCATTTTCTTTCCCGTCATGCTGGCGCTGGATTTCGGGATGAGCGCGGAACACATGGCCATCTGGTTTGGTATCTTGGTGCTGATCGTGGTCGAGGTGGGAATGATTACGCCGCCCGTGGGGATGAACCTGTTTGTCATCAACGCGATAGACCGCACAACGCCCATCAGGGAAACCTATTATTCGGTGATGTATTTTGTTAGCACCGATTTGGTTCGCGTGGTTTTGCTAACAGTTTTCCCCGCAATCACGCTGTTCTTAATTCCCTAAGAAAAAGGGCGCGGGCCGATTTAGGCCCGCGCCTCATCCATACACAGGCGCAGCAATTGCTCGATTGCGGGGCTACTCGCCTGCGATTGCAGGCGCGTGATGCCCACCGCGCCAGACAAAAACCGCACACCTGTGGGCAGTTCGATCAGAACATCACGCTGCAATTCATCTACCACCACCCCGCGCGAGATGAACCAGACGCTATCAGATGCCGCCAACAACCCGCGCCCCACGGCCAGCGCCACCGTTTCCACCGCAGGGCGCAGGCCAGCCAGCCCAAGAACGGCCAGAAAATCATTCACCGCACGGCGAATCACCGCGCCTTCGGGCGGCAGGATAACGGGCACAGATTGCAGCAAAGTTGCAATCGGCGCACCCGCCAAGGGGTGGCCTTTGCGCGCAACCAAAACGATATCTTCTTCGTACAAATGGGCGAAAATCATACCCGCCATTTCGCCCGGGTCGGGCATACGCCCGATCATCAAATCAATCGCGCCCCCGCGCAATTGCCCCACCAAATAGCTGTGCGGGCCAGTTTCGATTTTCAAAATCGTGCGCGGTTGCAGCGCGGCAAAGCGCACCGCCACACGCGGGAACAGCTGCGCGGCGGCGGTTGGCAAAATTCCTACTCGAATACTGCCACCCAGCGCATCGGGGCGCAGCGCGCCTGCCCCCGCCTCTAACGCTTGCAGCCCCAAACTGGCGTGATGGCGAAACAGCGCGCCTTCGGGTGTCAGCACAAGACGCCGCTTTTCGCGCAGGAAAAGCTGTGCGCCCAGCAAATCCTCTAGCTCGGCCAAGCTGCGGCTTAAGGCGGGCTGCGTTACGCCTTGGGCTGCGGCAACCGCCGACAAGTTGCCCGAGGCGGCAATATCCAAAAACGCCCGAATATGGCGCAGCTTGATGGCGGGATGCATAATCATAATGTTATGAACTTTGCCTCATTTTGCATAACACAGCCCTGTTCTGTGCTGCTATGTTATGAATGGGAGAGATTCAGATGCAAGCCTTATCGCGGCCATTTGGCGCAATTCATGTGCAAATAGACGGGCCTGCGGGCGCGCCTGCGGTGGTGTTTGCAAATTCGCTGGGCACAGATTTGCGCCTGTGGGACAGGGTGTTGCCGCTGCTGCCGCAAAATCTGCGCTATATCCGCTATGATAAGCGCGGGCATGGGCTGTCAAGCATTGACGCGGGCAGCCGCGATATTGCCGACCATATCAGCGATGCGGTTGCTGTGATCGAGGCTTTTGCGCAGGGGCCTACGGTATTCGTGGGCCTGTCCATCGGGGGCCTTATTGCGCAAGGCGTGGCTGCAACGCGGCCAGACCTGCTGCAGGCGCTGGTGTTATCCAATACAGCGGCCAAACTGGGCACGGCTGACAGTTGGCGCGCGCGCATTGCTGCCGTGCAGGAAGGCGGTTGCGACGCAATTGCAGATGGCGTGATGGCGCGTTGGTTTGGCCCTGATTTTCTGGCCAGCGCCGAATTGCCGCTGTGGCGCCACATGCTGGCGCGCAGTTCACCGCAGGGCTACATCGCGGCCTGCCACGCCCTTGCGGGCGCAGACCTGCGGGCGCAAACGGCGCAGCTAACCCTACCCACCTTTGTCATCAGTGGCGCGTTAGACGGCGCAAGCCCGCCCGAAGTTGTCAAAGACACAGCAGATTTGATCGCGGGCGCGCAGTTTCACTGCATTCCCAACGCCGGCCATTTGCCCTGCGTCGAAGCGCCCGCTGCTTGGGCTGCGCTGGTATCCCCTTTTCTGAAAGCACATATAAATGCCTGACCATGTGAAAAACGCGCTTGCCACCCGCCGCCGTGTTTTGGGCGCGGCGCATGTTGACCGTGCGCAATGCGCCACCACGGCCTTTGATGCGCCGTTTCAAGACCTGATCACCGATGCCGCTTGGGGCCATGTTTGGTCGCGGGATACGATCAGCCTGCGCGAACGTTCGATGCTGACCATTGCGCTGCTGGCAGGGCTGGGCAACGATCACGAACTGGCGCTGCATCTGCGCGCCACCGCCAACACAGGCGCAAGCGAGGATGACGTGATGGAGGCGCTTTTGCATGTCGCCATCTATGCAGGTGTGCCGCGCGCTAATCATGCAATCAAAATCGCGAAGGACACTTTCGCCGCAATGGCTCAGGAGGCCGCCGATGAAACCCGCTGAATTCTATATGCGCGACCGCACGATACACCCCCCGGCCTATGATCGTGGGTATAAAACCAGTGCCGCCCGCTCGCCCCAACTGCCACTGTTGACCATCCAGCAAACCGCCAGCGAAATAACGGGCCCCACCTTTGGCCATAATGATTTCGGCCCGTTGGACAATGATCTGACGATGAACTTTCAGCACGGCGATATGCCCGTGGGCGAACGGATGGTGCTGCATGGCCGCGTTTTGGATGAAAACGCCCGCCCCGTGCCAAACACCTTGGTCGAGATTTGGCAGGCCAATGCATCGGGCCGCTATCGGCATAAGAAAGACGCCTATCTGGGGGCATTAGACCCCAATTTCGGCGGATGCGGGCGCACGATGACGGACGAAAGCGGCTATTACTTTTTCCGCACGATTAAGCCCGGCCCATACCCTTGGCTGAACTATGTCAATTCGTGGCGGCCCCGCCATATCCACGTCTCGGTTTTTGGCACAGCCTTTTGCCAGCGGCTGATCACGCAGCTGTATTTTGAAGGCGACCCGCTGATCCCGCTGTGCCCCATTGTGCAAACCATTCCAGACCCAGATGCCGTACAGCGCCTGATTGCGGTTTTGGATATGAACGCATCCGTGCCGATGGATTGTCTGGCCTACCGATTTGACATTGTGCTGCGCGGGCGCAGGTCAACCCTGTTTGAAAACCGCCTAGAGGGGAACTAAGCCGATGCAAAACCTAGGGTATTTCAAAGAATCCACCTCGCAAACCGCTGGGCCTTATGTGCATATCGGCCTTGCCCCGGGGGCGGCTGGGTTCAAAACCTTTGATCGCGAACTGGGTCAAGTGATTGCGCCCGAAGGCGTGGCAGGGACGCGCGTGCGGATTGAAGGTCTGGTGATCGACGGGCTTGGCGCGCCCGTAAAGGACGTGCTGATCGAGGTGTGGCAGGCGGACGCAAGCGGCATCTATCCCCACCCCGAAGACCCGCGCGCGGCCGATTGTGCAAAGGGTTTTCGCGGCTGGGGGCGGGTTATTTCAGATTTTGACACGGGGCTGTGGGCGTTTGACACAATCAAACCTGGCCCAACCGCTGGGCGCGGCCGCGCGGTTCAGGCCCCGCATATCAGCCTGTGGCTGGTCTCGCGCGGGATCAACATTGGCCTAAACACGCGGATGTATTTCCCCGAAGATAGCGATTTGCACAAGGCCGACCCGATTTTGAATTCTATCGAACAGGTGATGCGCCGCCAAACCCTGATTGCGGTGCAAACCGCGCCAAACACCTATCGTTTCGACATTCGCCTTCAGGGCGAGGGCGAAACTGTTTTTATTGATGTGTAAGCCATGATCGATCTGTCCAACAAACCCTGCATCATTTGTGTGGCCATCACGGGCAGCTTGCCCACCAAGGCCAATAACCCCGCCGTGCCGATCTCTGTTTCCGAACAAATCGAAAGCACCCATGCGGCGTTCGAGGCGGGGGCCACCATTGCGCACTGCCATGTGCGCGATGACGAGGGTAAACCCACCAGCGACCCCGACCGATTTGCGCAACTGAAAGAGGGGCTGGAAAAGCACTGCTATGGGATGATTGTGCAGCTTTCCACGGGCGGGCGTTCGGGCGCGGGGCAGGCGCGGGGGGGTATGCTGCCCCTGCGCCCCGATATGGCCAGCCTGTCAGTGGGGTCAAACAACTTTCCCACCCGCGTCTATGAAAACCCGCCAGATCTGGTCGATTGGCTGGCGGGCGAGATGAAGGCCCACGGCGTTATGCCAGAAATCGAGGCGTTTGATCTGTCGCACATTCTGAAGGCGCGCGATATGTGGGACAAGGGCCAGCTTGCCGCCCGCCCCTATGTTCAGTTTGTCATGGGCGTGAAAAACGCCATGCCCGCAGACCGCGATGTGTTTGAATATTACATCAAGACCGTGCATCGTTTGTTTGGGGCGGATGCGCCGTGGTGTGCGGCGGGGATTGGCCCTGCGCAGATTGTGCTAAATGAATGGGCGATATCGATGGGCGGTCATGCGCGCACGGGGCTGGAAGATAACGTGCGGCTCGACAAAAACCGCCTTGCGCCATCGAATGCAGCCCTTGTGCGCCGCGTCGTGGATTTATGCGCGCAGTATAACCGCTCCGTGGCAGACTGGCGCACAGCGCGCGCGATTTTGGGCATAAGGGCGGCCTGAAACATGCCCGCCAGCCCCGCAGATAGCGCGATGTATAGCGGCCTTTTGGGCGATGCGGAAACCGCGCGCCTGTTTTCCGACAGCGCCGAAGTTCGCGCCATGCTGCTGGTTGAAGGGGCGTTGGCGCGGGTGCAGGGGGCAGCTGGCATGATCCCCGCAGATGCCGCCGCCTTTATCGACCGCGCATCGCGCGAGGTGCAGATAGACCCTTCCGCGCTGGCCGCCGAAACCGCGCGCAATGGTGTGCCCGTGCCTGCCCTGCTGGCTGCGTTTCGCGCCAGTGCGAACGCGCCCGATATGCTGCACTATCTGCATTGGGGGGCCACCAGCCAAGATATCATGGACACAGCCCTTGCCCTGCGCCTGCGGCCCGTGCTGGACATTTGGCAAGCGCGGCTGACAGGGCTTTTAACCCGTTTGGCCGAACTGGCAGATGCCCATGCGGGCCTGCCCATGGCCGCGCGCACCTATGGGCAAATCGCCACGCCCACCAGTTTTGGTGCGGTGATGGCGGGTTGGGGTTGGCCACTGATTGGGCATCATGCACGGTTGGGCGATCTGCGCGCCGATGTGTTGAAAGTATCCCTATCGGGCGCGGCCGGCACGCTGTCGGCCATGGGCGCGCAGGGGCCAAGCATTCGCGCGGCACTGGCCAAAGAGCTGAACTTGGCCGACCCTGGCCATAGTTGGCATTCAGATCGGTCTGGCATTGCCGCGCTGGCAGGCTTTGCGGCTGCAATGGCAGCAAGCCTTGGCAAGATGGGCGAAGATTTAATCTTGCTCACCCAATCGGGGCGCGGCGAGGTTGCGTTGGGCCTTGGCGGCGCATCCTCGACCATGCCGCAAAAGCAAAATCCCGTTGCGCCATCGGCGATGGTGGCCCTGTCGCGGTTTGTAATAGGTCAGGCGGGCCTGTTGCAGGGCGCGGGCATTCACCGCGAACAGCGTGACGGCGCGGCGTGGTTTACCGAATGGTTGACCCTGCCGCAGGTTTGCATCGCGCTGGGCCGTATGCTGACCCTTGCCAGCGAATGCCTTGCCAACCTGCACCCGAATGCGCAGGCTATGGAGAGGCACCTACAAGGCGCAAACGGCAGTATCTATGCCGAGGCGCTGACCTTTGCCCTTGCCGCAGATATGCCCAGACCTCAGGCCGAGGCGCAGGTGAAATTGCTGATTGGGGCGGCAATGGGCAAGGGGCAAAATCTGCTCGAATTGGCCGTGCAAGCCCACCCAATCCTAAATCCTGCCGCCCTGATTGCAAACAGCCTTGGCGTGGCCCCCAGTGAGGCGCGCGCCTTTGCCCAAGCAGCGGCAGATTTGGCGCGCGGCGAAAAACGCTAACTAAAGCTGGCGCGCGTAACGATGCCAGTGTGACCCAAACGTAGAAAACGGGCGCAATATTGCGCCCGTCTTGATTTGCACCAAGACGAAATCACTTGCCCCAAATCGCGGCATAAGCCTCGCGGTAGCCGTTTTGCGGATCAAAGGCGTTGCTATCGCCCATGGCCTTTAGACCTTCTTCCGTCACCAGCGCGGGGGCGGTGATGTAGCCCGAACATGCCTCGCCCGAAATGGCGCGGTTCAGCTCGTCCACCAACTGCCAGCCTTGCAGGTTCAAGGGTTCTGCCACGGTCACGGCCTGATACTCGCCCGACCGAATGCGCTGGAACGCGGCTTCTGATCCGTCGCCAGCCGAACCTGCTTTGGGGTTGGATTTGCCATCAACGCCAGCGGCGGCAAGGGCAGGGCCCATAAAGTCGAAATACAGATCATTGATTGCCAGCGAATGTGTCCATTCTGCGCCGTATTTTTGCAGCAAGGTGGTGGTCAGCGGGCCCATGCGCGTCGACGTTTCGGCAATGGGGGTGTCGACATATTCCAGCACTTTCACGCCCGCATCTTCTAGGCCCTTTTTCATGCGGTCAGCCTTGTCGATGGCAATTTGATAGGTGCTGTCGGTGAAAATCACCACGCCTTTGGCCCCATCTTCAATGGCCCATTTCGCCGCCACATCCGACACTTGCATCGCATCGGTCGATACGTTGGCAAAAATACCGCCCGGCGCATCGCAGCCAATTTTTGGCCCCGAATGCCACGATACCATTGGGATATTGGCAGCCGCTACGCCTTCAATTGCGGCTTGCTGTTCGGTGGCATCAAAGCCGTTGATGATGATGCCCGCAGGTTGCAGCGCCATGGCCTGACCAAAGGCAGCCGTGCGCCCCTGAACCGAACCTGCCCCATCCAAAACCCGCACCTCCCAGCCGATTTTGGCAGCCGCTTCTTCCACGCCCGTGGTCACGCCCAAAATACCGCCATTCTTCAAATCGGCAGCCAGCACCACGATGGTTTTGCCATCGGCGGCCTTTGGCCCCGCTGTTGGCCCATCAAAGGCGCTTTGCGCAAAGGCGGGCGCACCCAGCAGTGTTGTGGCCATAAGTGCCTTGATAAACATACGCTTTTTCATAGTATCCTCCCTTGGATTGGTTGTCTTATCTGCGCGCAGTGCCCTTTTTGCGCTGCGCATATCCCGCGATGCCGATCGCAATCAGCAGCGTCGCGCCGTTAAACAGCGGTTCCACCCAGAACGATCCGCCGAATTGTTGAATGCCCGAAATGCCCACCGCCAGAATGGTCACACCAATAATGGTGCCCCACACATTCACGCGGCCAGGTTTGATGGTGGTAGATCCCAAAAACGCGCCCACCAGCGCGGGCAGCAGAAACTCCAGCCCGACCGAGGCCTGCCCGATCCGCAGTTTAGAGGCCAGCAGCACCCCCGCAATCGCCGATAGCGTGCCCGATGCGACAAAGGCCGCCAGCACAAACTTGCGCGTCGGAATGCCGTTCAGTTCTGCCGCCTTTTGGTTGGCGCCGATGGCATAAAGATAGCGGCCGATGGGGGTATATTCCAAAACCACCCACATGATGACGCTGATGACGGCCACATAATAGGCCGTAATCGGCAGGCCAAACACCCAACTTCCGCTCAGCAGGTAAAAGTTGGGGTCGAGTTCGCCCACCACCTGCCGCCCGCCCGAATGCCACAGCGCAATGGCATACAAAACCGTGCCCGTGCCCAGCGTGGCGATAAATGCGTCAATCTTGGCCACTTCCACCAGAATGCCGTTGAACACCCCTGTCATAACGCCCAGAAAAATGACCACCAGCACCGCCACGGGCCAAGGCATGCCATAGTTGATCTGAAATGAAATCGCCAAAATATGCCATAAAACAATGCCATAGCCGACAGTCAGGTCAATGCGCCCTGCCACCATCGGGATCATCGCGGCCAGTGATAGCAGCGCGATAATCGCCTTATCCGACAAGATCGCGCGCAGGTTCAACAGCGTGGGAAAGGTGTTTGGCAGCAGCAGCGAAAACAATACAATCAGAAAAACGGTTAGAATAACCAATCCGTATACGGGGGCCAGCCGCAGCAGCCGTTTGGCGGTGCTTAGCCGCGATAGCTCGTCGCGCGTGGGTTCTAGGGCATCAGATTTCAACGATGTCATAACATTCTTCCCGTTAGGCCGCCGTTGCGCTGGCAGCTTGAATCAAACTTTCGGTCGACAGGGCCGCGCCGCTGATTTCAGCGGTGACTTCGCCGCGACTGAAAACAATGGCGCGGTGGCAGATATTGGCGATTTCCTCGAAATCTGTAGACACCACCAACACCCCCATCCCCGAGGCAAGCGCCTGAAACAGCAGATGATAGATCTGCGCCTTTGCGCCCACATCCACCCCTGCGGTGGGGTCTTCGGCGATCAGCAGGCGGCGTTTTGTGTCCAGCCAGCGGCCAACAACAATCTTTTGCTGATTGCCGCCCGACAGCGCCTCAATCGCCAAATGCGGATTGTTGGGCGACAGGCCCACGCGCGCGCCAAGTTGGGTGGTCAGTGTGTCTTCGGCGCGATGCGACATGAATGACAGCAGTTTGCGCCCCGTGGCCAGCGGGTTCAAAAACGCATTTTCGCGGATGTTCAGCGCGGGGGCGACCGATT
>CAXNEP010000045.1:0-10576 GCA_964200865.1 Cypionkella sp.
CGCGCAATTCGAACCCCGCCAGCGGCACTTCTTCCAACGTTTGGCGTACGTAATCGGGAATGTCGGTGGCAACGCGCAATTCCGCCCCAACAGCCATCACGCGCGCCAAAGCATTTAGATATTCGGGGGTCACAAAGCGGCGGCGGTGATGGCGCGCCTTTGGCCAAGGGTCGGGGTAATTCAGAAAGCATCTCTGAATGATCCCGGCAGGCAGCACTTCGAACAAATCGCGCACATCGCCAGGATGGATGCACAGGTTTTGCAAACCTTGCTGGCGCACCTTGCCCAGCAGCATGGCGATGCCATTCACAAACGGCTCGCAGCCAATAATGCCCATATCGGGGTACGTGGCCGCCATATGCACCAAATGCTCGCCCCCGCCAAAGCCAACCTCTAGCCAGATCGGCCGCCCGCCAAGGCGCGACAGGTCAACCAAACCCCGCGCGGGGTTATCAGCCCGCGTCACGCCAGCCAGCGTCAGCGCGTCTAAATCCTGCTCCAGATAATCCTTCTGGCTTGCGCGCAAAGTTTTGCCGCGAATGCGCCCGTAAAAATTGCGCCGCTCGGGCGTGGGGAAGATGCTGTCCGTCATGCGCATGCGCCTACTGCGCGGCGGCAAAACGGTCAAGCGGGAGCGGTGAATAAAACCTCCCCCTTGCGTTCAATGCCCCTGAAAATTAGCAGTACACGCACCGCCTTAGCGGGCGGCAGTTCACGAGAAAGGTAACGTGCATGCGAATAAACCCCTCCCGCTGGTTCATCATATTGGCACTGGTTGCAAGCCATCCTGCAGCCCTTAGCGCAGAGCCGCAGATAGCCAGCATCGACGATTTGGCTCAATCTTTCATTGGTGACACCACACCTGGCCTTGGCGTTTTGGTCACCCGCGGCGCCGAGGTTGTGCATATCGCGGGCTATGGCGCGGCCGATATCGAAAGCGAAACGCCCATCACGCCGCAGTCGATTTTCGATCTGGCATCGGTTTCAAAAGAAATGACCGCCCTTGCCGCGCGGATGCAAATTGAGGCGGGGCTTTATGATGAAGAAACTCCGATTACCGACATTCTGCCCAGCTTGGCCGCCATCGACAGCCCGCGCCCGCTGGTCGTGGCCGATCTGTTGTTTCATATGTCAGGACTGCCTGATTATCTGGAATGGGAAGATTATGGCAGCGAGACGACAAATGCCGAAGTGTTGGGATGGCTGGCGGGCCAAGAACTTGACCATGCCCCGGGAAAAAAGTTTGAATATTCAAACACAGGCTACCTTGTACTGGGCGCGCTTGTGGCGGAAGCCGAGGATGCGGGTGATTTGGCGGGCGTGCTTCAGGCGCGCGTTTGGGGCCCCTTGGGCATGTCAGATACCGCCCTGCCAGACCCCGCCGACCCGGCCCGCCGCGTGACGGGCTACGATGGCACGGGCGGTGATTTTGATGTGGCGATGGACCCCAATGTCGCGCAGGGCGATGGCAACGTGTTTTCAACCCTAGCAGATTTGTCGAAATACGAGACCGCACTGGCAGCCAGCTCCCTGCTGGACGATACCGAAGCCTTGTTCATGCAAGGCCGTTTTGATGACGGCAAATTTGTGCAGGACGAGGATGACATCAGCTATGGCTATGGCTGGCAGGTTTACGAAGCAGACGGCGAATCCTATGCCGCGCATTCGGGCAGTTGGACGGGCACCTCGACCTACTATCTGCGCAACCTGACCACGGGGGTATCGGTTGTGCTGCTTGCCAATGGCGAGGCGGCAGATTTGTGGGAACTGGCCGATGAGATAGAGGCTGCGGAAGAATAGCCGCGCACCTGCGCCAGAAAATCAGCATCGCCCATCATTCGGCGCAGATCACCCGCACTGCGCAGATGGTAGATGCGCCGCTTGCCTTGCCAGCGGGCCAGAATCGCCATCGCGCGGGGGCGGGCGCGGGTGCCATAGTTCCAGACAAAGTCGCACAGAAAGGTAAAGTCCAGCCGTTCTGGGCAGTTTGCGGGCATATCGGGGCGGGTTTGGCCGCGATATGCCCATATTCGCCGAAGAATCCGAAGCATCCGCAGAGTGCGCGGCAAGTCCAAAAAAATGATCACATCGGCGCGTTCCATGCGCGCATCCATTGTTTCGGCGTGGTTTCCCTCAAACACCCAAGTCTCGCTTGCCGCTGCCGCCAGCGACATTGCCAGTGTTTCCGCGCGCTCCCGCTGCACCCAGTTTGGTGCCCAATACATCGGATCGATATGCACCACAGGCAGCCCTGACAGTGCACCAATCTGCCGCGCCAAGGTTGACTTCCCCGACCCTGGTCCGCCGAAAATCATAATGCGCAGCGGTTTAGGCATGTTAAACGACTAGCGCCTTTAATGGAAAACGGCGGCACAGGATATGCCGCCGTTTGGGCTTATAAAACGTTGGCTTACACAGCCTTCTTGATCGCGTCGATCAAATCCGTCCGCTCCCAGCTAAAGCCGCCGTCAGCCTCTGGCGCGCGGCCAAAGTGGCCGTAGGCGCTGGTGCGGGCATAGATCGGCTTGGTCAGGCCAAGCTGCGTGCGAATGCCGCGCGGGGTTAGGTCCATCGCGCTGGAAATAGCGCGTTCAATGGCCGCATCTTCCACTTTGCCCGTGCCATGCGTGTCAACGTAAATCGACAGGGGCTTTGCCACGCCAATGGCATAAGAAATTTGGATCGTGCAGCGGTCGGCCAGATCGGCGGCCACCACATTCTTGGCCAAATAGCGCGCGGCGTAGGCCGCGCTGCGGTCAACCTTGGTTGGATCCTTGCCCGAAAACGCGCCGCCGCCATGCGGGGCCGCGCCGCCATAGGTGTCGACAATAATCTTGCGGCCCGTCAGGCCTGCATCACCATCAGGCCCGCCAATCACAAAGGTGCCCGTTGGGTTTACATGCCATTCGGTTTTCTTGGTGATCCAGCCTTCGGGCAAAATCTCGCGGATGTAGGGCTCTACAATGCCGCGAATCACTTTTGATGTCTGCCGCTTGGACGTGTGCTGCGTGGACAGCACGATCGAGGTCACTTCAACAGGCTTGCCATTCACATAGCGCAAGCTCAACTGGCTTTTCGCATCTGGCCCAAGGGTCGGCTCTTTGCCCGATTTGCGCACTTCGGCAAGGCGGCGCAAAATGGCGTGGGCGTATTGAATGGGGGCTGGCATCAGCTCGGGTGTTTCGCGGCAGGCATAGCCGAACATGATCCCCTGATCGCCTGCACCGTCACGGTCCACGCCTTGGGCGATATGGGCCGATTGCTCGTGCAAGTAATTGTGAACCTTGATCTTTTCCCAGTGGAATTTCTTTTGCTCGTAACCAATGTCGCGCACGCAATCGCGCACGATGGCTTCGACACGCTCGACCATGGCCTTGGTGGTCTCTTTGCTGGACAACCCCACTTCTCCGCCCACAACCACGCGGTTGGTGGTGGCAAAGGTTTCGCAGGCAACGCGCGCGTTTGGCTCGGCGGTTAGGAAAGCGTCCAGCACCGCATCAGAAACGCGGTCGCATAATTTGTCGGGATGCCCCTCGGAAACAGATTCCGAGGTGAAGGTGTAATCTTGTCTACTCATGGGGTCTTGCTCCAATACATACTCTGCGCACGTCAGGAAGCCGTTGTGCCAGATGCAACCCCGCTAAGGCCATTCGCGCCCTACGTCAATATCTCACACGTTTGGGGCGTAAAAACGCCAGTGCAAAGCAGCCCAATAGCAACAGCAGTAGCGGGCCTTCGCCAAAACGCGCATAGGGCGGGGCGGGCAAGGCGCTGGGTAAAGCAGTGTCCAAATACGCCTCTTGCCCAAAAGTCAGATCGGCGCGCAAACGACCGCGCGCATCATATACCGCCGTCACACCTGTATTGGCCACGCGCACCATCGGCAGGCCCTGTTCAATGGCGCGCAGTCGCGATTGTTCGGCGTGTTGGAAAGGGCCTGTCAGCGTGCCAAACCATGCATCATTGGTCACATGCAGCAGCCAGTCGGGGCGTGTATCTGTGCGCAAATCTTGCGGAAAGACCGCTTCATAGCAGATCAGCGGCAGAAATTTTCCGCCAGCCGTGCCCAGATCAATCACCGCAGGGCCAGTACCCGCCGTATAGCCATTGCCCAGTTGCGATGCAAAGGCCGTAAGGCCGAACCAGTTATACATGAAATCGCCAAAGGGGATATATTCGCCAAACGGCACCAGATGGTGCTTGTCATACAGCGCCGATTCCTTACCTGCGGTATTCAGCACCGAAAGGCTGTTATAACCCCTATCCCCTTCAATACGCTGGCGGCCATAGATCAGCGTGGCCCCATTTGCCGCGCGGGCCATATCGGCGGTGATGCCGTCGTTTTGTTCTTGCAAATAGGGCAGGGCCGTTTCAGGCCAAATCACGATATTGTGCCTTGGCCCGGCGCTGGTGGCGCGGATCAACCGATCATAAAACACCTGCGCCTGCGCTGCATCCCATTTCAGCGATTGTTCTGCATTGGGCTGCACAAGGCGCAGGGTGAATGCTGTGTCTGCGGGCATGGGCTGGTTCAGTGTCCAAACCCCGCCCGCCCAAAACGCAGCCAGGCCCAAAGCCGCCGCCGCGCGCCCCCAGATCTTGCCCGCAGCCAAACCCATCGCCACGGCGGTGGTCAGCAGCGCCAGCCCGCTGGGCCCGACATAAGCTGCCAATTGCGCTACGGGCGTATCGATCCAAATATGGCCCAACAGCGCCCAAGGAAAGCCCGTGAACACATAGCCGCGCGCCAGTTCCGCCGCCGCGAGCAAAACCGCCAGCGCAATGGCAGGGCGCGGCAGGAACATCGCGGCCCAAGCCGCCAGCGCCCAAAACAGCGCAAGGCCAAATCCCATAATCAGCAGCGCAAAGGGCGCCATCCAAGCATAGGTATCAGCCTCGACCAGAAAGGGTGATATCAGCCAAGACAGTGCGGCGCAGAAATACCCCGCCCCGCCGATCCACGCGGCAAAGGCTGCAAAGCGCGGCGTTTTGACATGCGCAAGAATCAGCATAAACAGCACCGCCAGCGCGGCGAGCGACAGATACCACAGATCAAAGGGTGCTTGGCCCGATGCCGCAATAACGCCCGCTGCAAAACTGGACAAACCCAGCCGCCAGCGCGAAATTTGCGGCCGCCGCGCCATTACTTGCCCCCGATCCCAACATTGGCGGTAGCGTCACTGCTGGCCTTGGCCGCGCAAAAGCCGGGCAAGCGCACGCGCAGACGCTTTATGCGGCGCGGATCAGCATCAATCACTTCAAATTCTGCGCCGCTTTCATGGGGAACAATTTCGCCTCGCACGGGCACGCGGCCCACGCGCACAAAGACCAACCCGCCAAGCGTATCGATATCATCGTCATCATCGCTGGATCGCAGCGTCATGCCGATTTCTGCCTCAAACTCGTCCAACGGCGCGGTGGATTGGGCGATATAGACGCCTTCCTTTTCCTGTTTCCACAGCAGGCCTTCGTCTTCGTCATGCTCGTCTTCAATCTCGCCAATAACGGTTTCGATCAGATCCTCGATGGTGACAAGCCCGTCGACCCCGCCGTATTCATCGATCACCAGCGCCATATGCACACGGTCGCGCTGCATCTTTTGCAGCAAAACGGCAGCGGGCATAGATGGCGGGGCATAAAGGACAGGGCGCAGCAATTTGCGCAGGCTAAACCGCCCGCCCGCGCCAAACCCGTGTTGCAGCGCCAAATCTTTTAGCAAAACCAAACCTTGGGGATGATCCAGCGTGCCCTTGTACACGGGCAGGCGGGAAAATCCGTGGGTGCGAAACGCCTCGACCAAGGTATCTTTATCAATGTCCAGTGGAACGGCAGCAATATCGGCCTTGGGGATGGATACATCATCCACGCGCAGGCGGCGCAGGTTAGATAGGCCCAGCTGTGCCATGTTTGGCCCAGCATCTGGCGCACCAGCAAGCTGGCTTACGGGGATAGCATCATCCTTGCCGCCACCACCCAGCGCACCAAAGATGCGGCCCAAAATCCCGCGTCCCTGCGCCTCGCTACTTGAACCTTCGTCGTCTGCCGAACTGCCTAACGCGTCGCTGCTACTGCCCATTTGTCCTTGTCCAAAAATTGTCTTGCGCTGTCGTCACTGCCCCAGATATTCGGGGGTATCATAGGGGTTTGGCAGGCCCAGCCGCGCCATCACGCGCGCCTCGACTGCCTCCATAAGATCGCCGTCAGGCTCTCTTATATGGTCAAATCCTAAAATATGCAAAACACCATGTGCGATCAGATGCGTGATATGATGCTTAAGCGGTTTGCCGCCTGCCTCTGCTTCGGCAACGCATGTGTCAAAGGCAATCGCAATATCGCCCAAATGATCGGGGTCATCGACATCGCCCGCCTGCGGCAGATTGGGCATATCCCCTGCTATTTCCGCGCCGCGTTCCTCGGATGGCCAGCTTAGCACATTCGTCGGGCTGGGTTTGCCGCGAAAATCGGCGTTAAGGGCTGCGATTCGGGCATCATCACAGCCCATCACGCACAGCGTAAAGCCAGCCACAGGCAGGCCAAGTTCGGCAAAGGTGACAAGGGCGGCGCGCTGGGCCAAATTTTCTAGCCCAACGCCAGACCAGCGCGCGTCTTCGATGACGACATCAACAAAATCTTCCATGCCGCCCCTTAGCCGATTTAGGCCGCGCCCTCAACTGGGCTGTGCTTCGTCGGATTCGTAGGCTTCAATAATGCGGGCGACCAATGGGTGACGCACCACATCCTTGGACGTGAAATAGTTGAAGGTCACGCCCTTGACGCCCTTCAAAATTCGCTCTGCCTCGGCCAGACCCGAAGGTACGCCGCGCGGCAAATCAACTTGGCTGCGATCGCCCGTAATCACCATGCGGCTGCCTTGCCCAAGGCGGGTTAGGAACATTTTCATCTGCATCGCCGTGGCGTTCTGCGCCTCGTCCAGCACGATAAATGCGTTCGAAAGCGTGCGCCCACGCATAAAGGCCAAGGGCGCAATTTCGATCCGCTTTTCTTCCATCAGCTTTGCCAGCTGCTTTTGCGGCAAGAAGTCGTTCAGCGCATCGTAAAGGGGCTGCATATAGGGGTCGATCTTTTCCTTCATATCGCCAGGAAGAAAGCCCAACCGCTCGCCCGCCTCGACAGCGGGGCGCGACAGGATAATCTTTTCCACCGCGCCCGAAATCAGCATGGTCACGCCCACGGCCACCGCGAGATAGGTTTTGCCCGTGCCCGCAGGGCCAATGCCAAAGCCCAGTTCATTGGCAAACAGATTGGCGACATAGGTTTTCTGCGCCTCGGTGCGCGGCTCGACAGGTTTTTTGCGGGTGCGCAGTTCTACGCCGCCGCCGCCCGTGAACATCTCAATCTGTTCGCCGCCATCCGGCATCAGAACATCTGGCAGGGGCTTGCCCATGCGCATTGCGCCATCAATATCGCCCGCCTGCACCTCGCGCCCCGATTCAAGCCGCGCATAAAGCCCGCGCAATACGGCCGCGGCCTGTTCCCTTGCACCCTTGTCGCCGATCACCGCCAGCCGATTGCCCCGCCTTAGTATATGCACCCCTGCCTGATGTTCGATCTGCGCCAAGTTGCGGTCATATTCGCCGCACAGGCTAATCAGTATTCGGTTATCGGGAAATTCGAGGAGCGTTTCAACCAAATCCTCGGGGGCTTTCGGGGGGGTCAGCGCGCTGATGCCCAAGTGCGTCTCCTTTATGGGTTATGGGGCGACATAAGCAAAGTGTGTGGCCATGCGCCCCTGCGTGCAAGAGTTATTTCGCGCGATTCGCTACATTTTGATGACAAAGCGCGGCGCGCGCCACGATATTGGGCATAAGCGGGCAAAACAATGAAAAGGCCGCATCTTTGCAGATGCGGCCAAAACAAATTCACCTGAAGCGCGATCAATATCCGCCGCTATTTCCAATAGTGCCCTTTACCCAATCGCTGCGGTTGCTGCGGCCATCGGTTTGGTAATTGCCCAGCACCGTGCCGGGTGGATAGGCATTGTTGCAAATGGGCAGGCCCGACACGGGGTCAAACCTACGGCCAGAATACCCTTCGATGCCGTCGTCAATCAACCAGCCTTGGCAGCCATCGGGATCATAGACAATCGCAGCCTCGCCATCGCGCAGCGCATTGCGGTCAAGAAATCCACGGTCAATGGGCGCGGCGATCAGCGAATTTGGGCCGCGATTGGGGCCAAATGTGCCAAAGCCGCCGCAGGCCGTCAGTGTCAGCGTGGCCACAGCCAGCACCCCAAAACGAGCCAGCTTCCCGCGCGTATTTTCCATCATCTTTGCCATATCCATCACCACCGATAGCACACGATTTCAACGCGGCGGTTGCGCGCCATGTTTTGGGCCGAATCGTTTGGCGCAACGGGTTGACGCTCGCCAAAGCCGATTTCGCGTTCCACCATTGCGCCAACAGATCGCGCGACATCTGCCACGGCGCGGGCGCGGCGCTGCGACAGGTTGATGTTATATTCATCCGATGCGCGCGAATCGGTATGGCCATAGACCGCATAGCCAAACGCGCCCGCGCTTTGGAAAAACTGCTGCAAATAGGCGCGGCCGTGATGCGAAAGATGCGCCGAATCGGTGGCAAAGAATTGATCTGTATTTTGCACAAGGCAGGTGTTGCGCTTGATGCAAACGGGCTTGCCCGTTTGGGGATGAACGCGGTCTAGCATATAGCCTTCGACCCCGCCGTCAGCCCACCAATGCATACAGCCATCACGGTCAACCCAAATGCCCCAATCGATTTTTCCAGAAATCTGAGGCGCGCTTTGCGCGCTGGCTTGGCCTGCAAAGCCTATCGCTAAGATAAGGGCAATTACGGCAAGTAGACTATTTTTCACTATGGAAAGTTTTGGCACTTTCACTCCCCCCACACGCTAGCAGCTGCGTGGGTCGTTTTTCAGCCATGCCCGCAGCGTTGTAAAGCAGATTCTGGCGCAATCAGGGGGTGCGCGCCACATTCTTGCCACATTTTATTTCAGCGGCTCTGTTTCGCGGCAGAACTGTTTCGCGGGCGCGAACAACACAGACGCCAGCCTATCCAATCCTTTGACCTTTCAACGAATTTGTAACCGAAGCGGTGATCTTTACCCGTACCAATTCGCCGATTTTGCCCGCAGGGTCGGTGACATGCACGGCGTGAAGGTGGTCTGACTTGCCCACCAGTTGGTCATCTAACCTGCCTGCCTTTTCATACAAAACCCCCACTTCGCGGCCGACCATCGCGGCTTGTAGCGCGTATTGTTGGGAAGACAGCAGTGCCTGCATCTCTTGCAACCGCGCATCTGCCACTTCGCCGTCTACTTCCGCTTTCTCTGCGGCGGGCGTGCCGGGGCGGGCGGAATACTTAAACGAATAGGCTGCACCAAAGCCCACGGCGCGGATCAAATCCATCGTGGCGGCGTGGTCGCTGTCCGTCTCGCCCGGAAAGCCCGCAATGAAATCGGACGATAGAAGAATATCGGGCCTTGCGGCGCGGATCCGGTCGATCAGGCGCAGATACTGCTCGGCGGTATGTTTGCGGTTCATCGCCTTGAGGATTTTGTCCGAACCTGACTGCACGGGCAGGTGCAGATAGGGCATGAGTTGCGGCACCTCGCCATGGGCGGCAATCAGATCGTCGCCCATGTCATTGGGGTGCGATGTGGTATAGCGAATGCGCAACAACCCATCGACTTTCGCAAGTTCGCGGATCAGCCCTGCCAGCGTTAAATCCCCCGCCGCCCCTGCGCCGTGATAGGCATTCACATTCTGCCCCAGCAGGGTGATGTCGCGCACGCCGCGTTCCACCAATGCGCGCGCTTCATCCACAATGCGCGCGGCGGGGCGCGATACTTCGGCCCCGCGGGTGTAGGGCACCACGCAAAAGGCGCAGAATTTATCGCAGCCTTCTTGCACGGTCAAAAACGCCATCGGCCCACGCGCGGCGCGCAGCTTTGGCAGATTGTCGAATTTGTCTTCGGCGGGAAAATCGGTGTCGAGTTGCTGCGTTTGCCCTTCTCGCGCGGCGCGCGCCATGGCAGGCAGGCGGTGATAGGCTTGCGGCCCCACCACCACATCCACCTGCGGCGCGCGGCGCAAAATCTCGGCCCCTTCGGCCTGCGCCACGCAGCCTGCGACACCGATCTTCAAATCGGGCTTATTCTTTTTCAATTTACGCAAACGGCCCAAATCTGAATACAGCTTTTCGCTGGCTTTTTCGCGAATATGGCAAGTGTTGATCAGCACCAGATCGGCGGCCTCGGCGCTGTCTACTTGGGTATAGCCATCGCTGCCCATCGCCTCGGCCATTCGCTCGCTGTCATAGACATTCATCTGGCAGCCATAGGTTTTGATGAACAGCTTTTTGCCCTGCACATTTGGCGCAGGTTCGGCGGTGGTGATGTCGGTTTTCACACTGGTCATCTGGGAGGCCCCTTTGGCAATGGGCAGGCTTTACACGCTTTGCCCCCTCTCCTGCAACGTCCACCTGTAAAGGGCTTGCCAAATCGGGCGCATTAACTCCATCTTGATCCGGTCGCGCGATGGTTGCAGGCAAAAGGGATTCGGTATGCGCTACCCCA
>CAXNEP010000046.1:0-10532 GCA_964200865.1 Cypionkella sp.
GAATCTGGCCAAAAGGGCCTAGAGGAAGAACGCCGCCTTGCCTATGTGGGCATCACGCGGGCAGAAGAATTGTGCTATATCTCATTCGCCAGCAATCGGCGTGTGTATGGTCAATGGCAAAGCCAGTTGCCCAGCCGCTTTATCGATGAATTGCCAGCGGGGCATGTCGATGTGCAAACCCCGCCCAGCCTGAACGGTGGCGCTTATGGCGCGGCGGCCCCCAGCTTTTCGGCTGCGTTTGAGGACCGCGTGGCCAATGCCGATGGCTATGACAGCCCCGGCTGGCGGCGGATGCAAGATCGCGGCAGCCAGCGCGGCACGTCGCAACCGCGTGAGGCGCGCAATATCACCATCGATGCGCAGGTGCTGTCGGCCTATGGCAGTGGCGATAGGGTCTTTCACCAGAAATTCGGCTATGGCGAGGTGATCGCAACTGAAGGCAACAAGCTGGTGGTGGAATTTGACCATGCGGGCGAAAAGCATGTGGTGGCAAGCTGGGTGATCCCCGCCCATCAGGCCGAAACCCCACCCAGCGATGACGTGCCGTTCTAGGGTCTGGACTCGCTAATCTTACCCCACCAGCGCGAAAAAATCGTGATGATCAAAGGTTTGCGGCACGCAGAGCGGGCTGGTTGCCCGCGCAAGGGACGCAAGACTTTGAGCGCGCGATTTCTTCGCGCCCTTTTGGTTTGGCGGATTTGACCAGACGCGGCGTTATAAGCCCTTGAAATAGCGCCGCTATTTCTGCGGGCTTATGCCTTGCCTCTGGTCAAATCTGCCAAACTGGTGGGGTAAGATTAACGGGTCCAGACCCTAAGGCGCGGCACGCGGTGGCACTTTGATTTAATGGCAAATCAAACTGTCTGAAAAGACAAACGGCACCCCGTGGGAGGACGGGGTGCCGAATATGCGCGCACTGTGGGAGGACAGCGTCTGCGCAGGGTGGCCATCGGGGGAGGAGGATCCGAGGGCCGTCCCACAGCGCCAAGGGAGGGAGGAGGCGCGGTGGAAACCGTCATAAAAAGGCGGCGGCGCTAGGGAGGGAGGAGCGCGCCGCCGCGCCATGATTGGCCCTTGGGAGGAGGAGTAGGGCCTTTCAGGAATTACTTGGTGCCGTAGGCCGCTTCAAAGGCGATGTCGCCCAGAATGGCGCGGTGGATGCCCAGATCGGCCAGATCGCGGTCCGACAGGCTGTTAAGCTCACGCAGCGTGCTTAGGTACACTTGACGCTGACGCAGTGCTGCGGTGATCCCTGCGGTTGCCGACAGAACGCGCGACAGAAGCGAGATTTGCGAAGAACGGGTTGCGGTAACGTATGCCATGGTAGCCTCACATTTTTTTTGGACGCCGTGTCTTAGCCGAATGCCTTGACTTGTCTTGCGTCGATGAGGTGAATATGCCCTTTATGCTGCACTTGCACAATCCCGCCCCTGCGCAATGCCGCCATGCAGCGCGCGCATGGCTTAGCGTCACGGAATTGTCATAATTTACAATGGGTTCGCACAAGAAATGTGCAAAGTATAAACATTTCCGCAGGGTGATCTGCAATGCTGCACCTGCGAAGGTTGCGCTAACATACTGGTTTGCCCTTGTTCTTTTGGAAAAAGAGGCCAATTTTGCCGTTAAATGCAAAGGATAGAAGATGAGCCTAGATCGCGCTGCAGTATTAACCATTCTTGACCAAATCCTAACGCCAGATGGCCGCTCGCTGATGGCGCGCGATGTGGTGCGGGCCTTGCATATTCAAGGCGATTTGGTGCGATTCGTGATCGAGGCGGCCAGCCCTGATGAGGCGCGCGCGCTGCAAAGCGCATCGGCGCAGGCGCAAGCGGCCATTAAGGATGCTGGGGCCAAAACGGTGCAGATCGTGATGACGGCGCATGGGCCTGCGGCCAAAGCCGCGCCCGCAGCGCCCCCGCCAAACCTTGGTGGCGCAGGTTCTGGCGGCGTGAAGATTGGCCAGCATCCCACCCCGCACCAAGGCGGCCCAGCCCCGATTGCGGGTATTGCGCGCATTATTGCCATTGGGTCGGGCAAGGGGGGCGTTGGCAAATCGACCGTATCATCGAACCTTGCGGTGGCGCTCGCCAAGGCTGGGCGGCGCGTGGGCCTGCTGGACGCCGATATATATGGCCCCAGCCAGCCGCGGATGATGGGTGTGAACAAACGCCCCGCCAGCCCTGATGGCAAAATCATTGAACCGTTGCAGGCGCATGGCGTGACGATGATGTCGATTGGCCTGATGCTGAAAGAGGACGAGGCGGTGATTTGGCGCGGCCCAATGCTGATGGGCGCGCTGCAACAATTGCTGACGCAGGTGGCGTGGGGCACGCTGGATGTGCTGATTATCGATTTGCCGCCAGGCACGGGGGATGTGCAATTGTCACTGTGCCAGCGCACGCAGCTTTCGGGCGCGATTGTGGTGTCAACCCCGCAGGATGTGGCCCTGCTGGATGCGCGTAAGGCGCTGGATATGTTTGCCAAGCTTAAAACGCCCGTTCTAGGCCTGATCGAGAATATGTCCACCTATATCTGCCCCAATTGCGGGCACGAGGCGCATTTGTTTGGCCATGGCGGCGTGGCGGCGGAAGCGCAGCGGCAGGACTTGCCTTTCCTTGGGGAATTGCCGCTGTCGATTGATGTGCGCCTTGCAGGCGATGCAGGCGCGCCAATTGCATTGGGCGATAGCGCTGCGGCGCAGGCCTATGCCCGTCTGGCGCAGCGGCTGATTGGCGGCGGAATGGCCTGACGGGGCGTTCTGGGAATTCATGGGAGATTTCGGAAAAATCGGGCCTTGTGCCCGATTTTTTGTTTGAATCGGCGCTGAATCTGCGGCAGATGCTGGCGCAGGGCAGAGATTTGCAGTGCCAAAGGGCCAGATGCCCAAAAAAGTGAAAAAATTCACGTCAAGGGCGACTTACTAGATATAGCGGTAAAATGGCTGTGATAGGCCGAAAATGGCCGATATGTTGATTGTGTGGGCGCTATATCTTGTGCTAACCCCTTGCCGCAAACCAGATATTCCGCGTTTTCCCAAAAAAACCCATTGCATCCCATGTCTGCCCATGGCATAGATATCTCATCGGAAAGCGGCAAAGACAGGTAAGGGGCGCAAAAAGACCCCGTAAACCGAAAAAAATCTGAGGCAGTTTTCATACAGGCATCCGCCTTTCCGATATTTAGATCCGGCGCGCTGGCGAGCAGACATCATTCCCCAGATGGTCGGCGCAGCAGGACGCCCAGCGATGGGACAGGCGACGGGTCGAGCAGTGGCAGCAGCTCGGCCCGTCTTTTCTTTTTCGGGGGTTCGCCCCCAGATGACAGGAGCAACTGGCCGTGGCCAGCGAGGCGTTCAGAGGCGAGTTCTACCAGAAGGTAGATGCCAAAGCGCGGGTATCTATACCTGCCGCTTTTCGCCGCATTCTGGAGGCTGAAGACCCCTCATCGCCCGAATTTCCCCGCCCCCGCGTGTATATGGTGTACGGCGGGGCCAAGCGCAATTTCGTGGAATGCTATTCCAAAGCGGGCGCTGATGCGCTGGCGGGCAAGATTGAATCCATGGAGCTGGGATCGCCAGAGCGTGACCGCGCAGAGCGCGATTTGATTTCGCGGTCTGTCATGGTGGAAATTGAACCCGACGGGCGCATTGTGCTGCCTGCCAAAGTGCGCGCCAAAATGGGCTTTGGCGAGGCGGATGTGGCAGGCGAGGCGGCCTTTGCAGGCTATACCAACCGCTTTAAGCTGTATCGCCGCGAGGTCTATGACGCCGAATTTGGCGATGAAGATGACGATGGCATCGATCCATTGGCCCTTGTTGGCAGGGCGGCGAGGGCGGGTTGATGGGCACGCCGCTTGCGCCAGCCGATGATCCTGCGCGCGCCCCGCATATTCCTGTGTTGCTGCGCCCCCTGCTGGCGGCTGTGGCCCCCGTTGCGGGGGTTTGGCTGGATGGAACCTTTGGCGCGGGCGGCTATTCGCGCGGTTTGCTGAACGCAGGTGCGGCGCGGGTGATTGGCATTGACCGCGACGAGACGGCGATTGCCGCAGCCAGCCCCATGCAGGCCGAATTTGGCAACCGTTTGTCGCTGGTGCTGGGCACGTTTTCGCATCTGGATGTTTTGGCGGGCGAGGCGCTGGACGGCGTGGTGCTGGATTTGGGCGTATCTTCGATGCAGATCGACCGCGCCGAACGCGGATTTTCGTTTCAGAAAGACGGCCCGCTGGATATGCGCATGGGCCAAAGCGGCCCTTCGGCGGCGGATATGGTGGCAACGGCCCCTGAATCCATGCTCGCGGACATTCTGTTTCATTTTGGCGAAGAGCGCGCCGCGCGCCGCATTGCCCGCGCCATTATTGATGCCCGCACCCGTGCGCCCATCACCCGCACGTTGGAACTGGCCGAGATTATCGCCAAGTGCCTGCCGCGCCCAAAACCTGGTCAAAGCCATCCTGCCACGCGCAGCTTTCAGGCGCTGCGCATTGCCGTGAATGGCGAATTTGATCAGTTGGTCTCGGCGCTGTCAGCGGCAGAGCGGGCGCTAAAGCCAGGCGGATTGCTGGCGGTTGTCACCTTTCATTCGCTGGAAGACCGCGTTGTGAAGCGGTTTTTCCAAACGGCATCGGGGGATGCGCCCAATACCAACCGCTATGCGCCCGAGGCAGATAAAACCACAGCACGGTTTGAATTGATCACGCGCAAGGCTGTTGGCCCTGATGACAGCGAACTTGCTGAAAATCCACGCGCGCGGTCGGCCAAGCTGCGGGTGGCGCGGCGCACCGATGCCCCCGCGCAGGCGCTGGCGGGCGCAGAATTGGACGCGCCACAATTGCCCGAAGGCGGTTCAAACAGGGGGCGTCGGTAATGCGCCCCATCATCTATGTTATGGGATTTTTGGGGTTGATTGGGCTGGGGTCTTGGGCCTACCGCGAAAACTATGCCACCCAAGATGCCCTGCGCGAAGTATCTGATCTGCAGGACGAAATCGCGCTGCTGCGCGAATCTTTGGCGGTGCAGCGCGCCGAATGGGCCTATTTGAACCGCCCAGATCGTTTGCGCGAATTGGTCACGCTGAACTTTGACCGCTTGGGCCTGTTTCCGATGGAGCCGACACAGTTTGGCGCGGCATCTGACATTGCATACCCTGCTCCCGACGCGCTGCTCGCTCCCCCAGACGCAACTTTAGAACAGGGCCAAAGCCTGCCCGCCCTTACAGCCCCAGATGCGCCAGAAGGACAGCCATGACCCGCATTCCCCTTCGCCCCCTTGCCCGAATTTTGCAGGCCCGCGCCAGTGGGGCAAACCCTGATCGGATCGAACAAGAAAACCGTGCGCTGCGGCATCAATCGATGCGCGAGGCGCAGCGCAGCCAGTCGCAAATGCGGATATTCCTGCTCGCAGCGGCGTTCTTTTCTGCCTATGCGCTGATCGCGCTGCAAATGGGCAAGCTGGCCGCGTCCGAGCCTGCCGAGCCGCGCTTGGCGCAGATTGGCCCCAGCATCAACGCCAGCCGCGCCGATATTGTAGATCGTAACGGCAATGTGCTGGCCACCAACCTGTCAACCCATGCGCTGTATGTGCAAACCCGCGATTTGGTCGATGCGCCCAATGTGGCCAAGAAATTGGCCGCGCTGTTCCCCGAACTGGACGAGGCCGCGCTGCTGCGCCGCATGACCGATGGGCGCAGCTTTTTGTGGGTGCGCCGCACGCTGTCGCCCGAACAGATGCAGGCGGTACATGAAATTGGCGATCCGGGCCTGCTGTTTGGCGCACGCGAGATGCGGCTATACCCCAACGGCCAGCTTGCGGCGCATGTTTTGGGCGGGGCGAGTTTTGGGCATGAAGGCGTGGACAGCGCCGAAGTGATTGGCGTGGCTGGCGTGGAAAAGGCAATGGACGCGCGGCTGCGCGATCCTGCGCAGGCGGGTAAGCCGCTGGCTTTGTCGCTGGATTTAACAGTGCAGACCACGGTGGAAGAGGTGCTGCAAACGGGCATTTCGATGCTGTCGGCCAAGGGCGGCGCTGCAATTTTGATGGAGGTGGCTACGGGCGAGATTGTGGCCATGGCCGCAGGGCCCACGTTCGATCCCAATGATCGGCCTGCCAACCCCACCTCTGGCAACCCCGATGACAGCCCGCTGTTCAACCGCGCCGTGCAAGGGATTTACGAGCTGGGATCAACCTTTAAAATCTTTGCTGCTGCGCAGGCCATGGATTTGGGCCTTGTGAACCCCGATACGATGGTGGATGCCAATGCGCCAATGATCTGGGGCAAGCATAAAATCCAAGAGTTTGAGAAAAAGAATTATGGCCCCCTTCTTTCGGTATCAGACGTTATTGCCAAATCATCCAATGTTGGCACGGCGCATATCGCATTGATGATCGGCAGCGAGAGGCAGCAGGCGTTTCTAAAGGCACTGGGCCTATTTGATCCCTCGCCAGTGGAGTTGATCGAAGCGCCGTCTGCGCGACCACTGCGCCCTGATCGTTGGCCTGAAATTGTGACCATTACAGCCTCTTACGGCCATGGCATTTCGGGCAGCCCGATGAACCTTGCGGCGGCCTATGCCACGCTGGCCAATGGCGGGCGTTTGGTAAAGCCCACGATTTTGCATAATGATGCGCCATATATCGGCCCGCAGGTTTTGTCAGAGGCTGCCGCAGATGCATCGCTGGCCATGCTGCGCCGCGTGGTCACCGAAGGCACCGCCAGCCTTGGCGATGTGGCGGGATACGACGTGGGTGGCAAGACAGGCACGGCGGATAAGGTGAAAAAGGGTGGCGGGTATTATGAGGATAAGGTGGTCAATACCTTTGCGTCGGTCTTTCCCATATCAGACCCGAAATATGTGCTGATCGTCACGCTGGACGAACCCGTAGAAACCTCGGGTGCCAAGGTAAAGCGCACGGCGGGCTGGACGGCGGTTCCCGTGGCCGCAGAAATCATTCGCCGCACGGCACCCTTGCTGGGGCTGCGGCCATTGGTTGATCCTGCTGGCGAAACTGCGATACTGCCCGTAAGCAATTAGCGCAGTGTCTGCGCGCACTGGCAGGATATAGCATGAACGATATTCCCCCCCCCGCGCCAAAGCGGCTGTCTGATCTGGGCCTGACCGCACGGGCAGGGCGCAATCCTTGGATAACAGGGCTGGCTGTAGACAGCCGCCATGCAGGGCAGGGGGCGCTGTTTGCTGCGCTGGCGGGCGGCCATGCGCATGGCGCGCAGTATACTGCGCAGGTGTTGCAACAGGGCGCATCGGCCATTTTAACCGACCCTGCGGGGGCCGAGATTGCAGCCGCCGCGCTGGCGGGCAGTGATGCGGCGCTGGTGGTGCTGGATGACCCGCGCGAGGCGCTGGCGCGGGCAGCCGCCCTGTGGTTTGGCGCGCAGCCTGCCACAATGGTGGCGGTGACGGGCACGAATGGCAAAACATCTGTTGCCACCTTTACCCGCCAAATCTGGGTCGCGATGGGCCTTAGCGCCATCAATATCGGTACAACGGGGGTAGAGGGGGCAATTTCGGCCCCATCGGCGCATACCACGCCTGACCCGATTACCCTGCACGCGCTGCTGGCCCGCGCGGCGGGCGAGGGAGTAACCCATGGCGCGATGGAGGCGTCATCGCACGGCCTTGATCAGCACCGCATGGACGGGGTGCATCTGCGCGCGGCGGGTTTTACCAATTTTAGCCAAGATCATTTGGATTATCACAAAACATTCGACGCCTATTTTGCCGCCAAAGCTGCGCTTTTCACCCGCGTTTTGCCCGAAGACGGAGTGGCGGTGGTCAATATCAACGATGCCAAGGGAATCGAGGCGGCCGAGATTGCCGCAGCGCGCGGGCAGCGGGTCATTACTGTGGGAGCGGATGATGCGGCCACGTTGCAAATTGTGGGCCAGCGGTTTGATGCCAGCGGGCAGGATCTGCGGCTGGCATGGGAAGGGCGGCCTTTTCAGCTGCGCCTCAGCCTGATCGGCGGGTTTCAGGCCGAAAATGTGGCACTTGCGGCAGGGCTTGTGATTGGTGCAGGCGGCGCTGTGGGCGAGGTGATGGAGGTTCTGCCGCAGCTGTCAGGCGTGCGCGGGCGGATGCAATTGGCGGGGCGGCGCAAGAATGGCGCATCTGTCTTTGTCGATTATGCCCATACGCCCGATGCGATTGCCACCGCAGCGCAGGCCCTGCGCCCGCATGTGATGGGGCGGATTATAATTGTCTTTGGCGCAGGCGGTGACCGCGATACCACCAAGCGCCCTTTGATGGGGCAGGCCGCCGCGCGCCACAGCGATATGCAGATTGTGACCGATGATAACCCGCGCAGCGAAGACCCCGCTGCCATTCGCGCCGCCATTCTGGCCGCCTGCCCCAATGCGCTTGAGGTAGGCGACCGCGCCGAGGCGATTTTGCGCGGGGTGGATGCGCTGGGGGCAGGGGACGCGCTGCTGATTGCAGGCAAGGGGCACGAGGCGGGCCAGACCATTGGCGGCACGGTCTATCCCTTTGATGATGTGGAACAGGCAAGCCTTGCAATTGCCGCGCTGGATGGGGTGCTATGATGTGGACAGCGGCTGATGCGGCATTGGCAACAGGCGGCACAACGGCGGGGATATGGCTGGCGACAGGCATGTCGATTGACACCCGCACGCTGGCGGTGGGCGATTTATTTGTCGCGCTAAAGGCGCAGCGGGACGGGCATGATTTTGTACGCGCCGCACTGGACAAGGGGGCGGCGGCGGCGCTGGTCTCGCGCATTCCAGAAGGCATGGGTGATGATCCGCGCCTGTTGATGGTACCCGATGTTTTGCAAGGGCTAGAGGGGCTTGCCCGCTTTGCCCGCGCGCGCACAAAGGCGCGGGTGGTGGGGGTGACAGGTTCGGTCGGTAAGACATCAACCAAGGAAATGCTGCGCAGCATTTTGGGGGGGCAGGGCCGCGTTCATGCCGCCGAAGCCAGTTATAACAACCATTGGGGTGTGCCTTTGACGCTGGCGCGGATGCCTGCGGAGGCCGATTTTGCGGTGATTGAAATTGGTATGAGCAATCCAGGCGAAATTGCCCCGCTGGCCCGCATGGCGCAATTGGATGTGGCGATGATTACCACCGTGGCAGCTGCGCATCTTGAGGCTTTTGGCACCCTAAGCGGGATTGCCCATGAAAAGGCCAGCATAATGGACGGGCTGCGCGTGGGCGGGGTGGCCGTGCTGCCGCTGGGCGGCGATCTTGCGCCAGACCTTTCGGATATTCTGCTGGCTAAGGCGCGCGCGGTGGATGGGCAGATCGTAACCTTTGGCGCGGCCCCGTCTGCTGATTATATTCTCACCCGCACAGCCTTTGCCAACGGGGCAACGGTGGTGCAGGCGATGCATAAGGCCCGTCCGATGCTGTTCAAACTGTCGGTGATGGGCGCGCATTTTGCGGCGAATGCCTTGGGGGCGGTGGCGGTATCCGATGCCTTTGGGCTCGATAGAATGATTGCGTTGAATGATCTGGGCACTTGGTGCCCCCCTGCGGGGCGCGGCGGGCGCGAGACGATTGTGATGGACGCGATTGAAGGGCTGTCGTTTGATCTGCTGGACGATGCGTTTAACGCCAACCCCGCCTCGATGGCGGCGGCGCTGGATGTGCTGGCGGCCTGCGCGCCCAAACATGACGTGGGCCGCGTGGGCAATGGGCGGCGCATCGCCGTGCTGGGCGATATGCTGGAACTTGGGCCAGACGAGATGGCGCTGCATGGCGCCATTGCCCAGCACCCCGCCCTTGAACGTATTGACACAGTGCATTGCGTGGGGCCGCGCATGCAGGCGCTGTGGCAGGCGTTGCCGCGCGCAAAACGCGGCGAATGGGTTGGGCAAGCGGGCGATCTGACGGCGCGCGTGCGCGGCATAATTGATGCGGGCGATGTTGTTTTGGTCAAATCATCCAAGGGCACAAAATGCGCGCTGATTGTTGACGCCCTGCGCAAATTGGGGCAGTCAGCACCCAGCGATAAGGGAGAGGCATAATGTTCTACTGGCTGGCCGAATTTTCAGATGGCGGCGATTTTTTCAACCTTTTTCGCTATATCAGCTTTCGCGCAGGCATGGCCTTTGTCACCGCGCTGGTCTTTGGGTTTGTATTTGGCCGCCCGCTGATTGATATGTTGCGGCGCAAGCAGGGCAAGGGCCAACCGATCCGTGAAGATGGGCCAGAGGGGCATTTTTCCAAAGCAGGCACGCCCACGATGGGCGGGCTGCTGATATTGTCGGCGCTGATGGTGGCGACCTTGCTGTGGGCGCGTTTGGACAGCCCCTATGTGTGGATTGTGGTGATGGTGACCCTTGCCTTTGGCCTGATTGGCTTTGCCGATGATTATGCCAAAGTGTCCAAGCAGAACACCAAAGGCGTATCGGGCCGCGTGCGTATGGCCGCTGGGCTGGCGATTGCGCTGCTGGCCACCTATGCGGCGTCGGCCTTTCATCCAGCGGGTCTGTCGTACCAATTGGCGGTGCCGCTGTTCAAAGATGTTCTGGTCAACCTGTCGTGGTTTTTCTTGCCCTT
>CAXNEP010000047.1:0-10492 GCA_964200865.1 Cypionkella sp.
GGCGGTCTTGTAGGGCAAAGCCAATGGCTTGGCCAATCAGCGCAGGCAAAACCAGCAGCGCCGAAAAGCTCAGCGCAGCGCGGTCCAAAAGGCCCGACTGCACATGCGCGCCCAGCAGCACAAAGGCCCCAATCAAAAACACCACCCCCTGCACCCGCACGGTTTCGATTTTATCGGCCTTAATCGACAGCAGATACACAATCAGCGGCGGACCCCAAATGCCCGACACCCCGCCATAAAGCCCGCCGATAATACCCGACATCCATTCGGCCCGCGCGCGGTGGTGCAGCTTAATCGCCATCGGCAGACCCGCCAGTTGCGCCCCCGCAAAGGCGGTGATCGGCAGGCCCAGCAGCAGCAGAAAAACCCCCTGCGGAATGGCCCAGAAAAACTGCGCCGAGATGGGGATAAACACCACAGTCGCCGCCAATATCCGCCAATATTTGCGCGCCGTATCGCGCGCGGGCCGCCAGCCTTGGCGAAAGGCTTGGCTGATGTTCGATGTCAGCACAGGCAGCACCAGCCCCGCCAGCGCCATCTCTGGCGGCAAAAAGCTGGAAAACGCCCCCATCATAATCAACGGCATGGCAAAGCCCACCGCGCCTTTGACAAAACCCGCCAGCAGCGTGACGACCAGCGCCAGCGCTAGATCATGTGGGGGAATGGTAGTGAGAAGTGCGCTCATCCCGCGCTTTTAGCGCGGCGGGGTGCGGATGGCGAGGGGACGATGAATTTTCCAATGACATCTGTAAAGCAATGTGATCGTTTACAAGTTGAATTAGAAGGACATGAAAGATCGCAATCTATGCCAGAGCTTTTGTTATTTATGGATACTGGTCGCAATGGTGTGCGCATTGATTGTTTTGACCAAGCGACGGCCGATCTTTTTGGTAACTATTTGCGCACGGATCTAAACCTTGAATTTGAAGTCGAAACTGACGCGGAAAAAGTCAGCTTTTGGCTGGGACACGAAGTTTCTCTAGAAGATGCATCCCAGCTTGTCAGGGCATTCGAGGTTGAATCAATCTTTAGCGGAACGGGTCCATTTGACCCATCGGCAACGCTGCCGTGGGTTTTTCATGAGACATTGGCATTTTCGCACGAACTCACACGAATGGCCATGGACGAAGCGGTATCATTTCATGATGCTATTCTATGGGATACATCCTATGAAAATGGTGTTCTCACGTTTCTGATCGAAGAACCCTATTATATGGGAGTGGATCAGCGCGACCATAGAAAAGTAAAACGGTTCCGGCGCTGCACAGAGCTTGGTTTGATCGGAGCAAAGTTGGAAATCTGCCTGAAATCTGAGCCATCGCTCGAGCTTTTCGAAAAATTTTCGAAGATGAAAGACATATATATCTATGGAATTCGCTTGAGTAATGCTGGGCTTCTGGAGTGCATGGTTACCGACATTTATGATCTCGTGCTGGAAATCGATGAGGACAGGTCGAAATTTACTTGGATTTTTCAAGCGTGACTGGAAACCTGACTGGGCAAGCTTCTGGCATTCGAACAAATTCGCGTTGGCTGTTGGATGGCGGTGAGTGATGAGAGGTACGCGCGGCAAAATCCAGCACTGTAGCGCGCTGAGGGAGCGGCGCGGCCAGATTTTCCCTGCGACATTTTAGAACGAAAACGGCGCCTCTTGTGAAATCTTATTGCGCGGCGGGCGCAAAGGGTCTAACGCTTTCGCAGTTGCAGAATCGACCCCGAACCAGAAAGCCTTCCCATGCCGCATGATGGACAGCCTATGCCCGACAGCTTTTTAATTGATGATCTGTTGTCCACCACCGCCCGCGCCCTGCAAGACGCTGATGCGGTGCTGGCATCTGGCATCGCCGCCCTGCGCGCGGCCTGCGCGCCCACGGGCAAGCCTGATGCGGCGTTGTTGGAAACCCATCAGACCGCAGCCCATGGTGTGGCATGGCTGGCCACCTATACCGAGGCGCTGCGCCAAATGCAGGCTTGGGCGCAATCGCTGGCAGCAGGCGGCCAGTTTGGGCAAATGGAGGCGCTGATCCACCAAATCGGCTTTGGCGAATATCTGGCGCAGATTTACGGCGGCATTCCGATGAGCCAAGGCGAGATTATGCGCCCCGCTGATATGGGCATCAGCGCGGCCCCCAGCGCGGCAAGCGCCCTGCTGATTGCCACTGGCAACACCAATGCCGCCCGCATGGCGCTGGCAGAATTGATGCAAGACAACCATGGCCGCGCCACATTTGGCAATGTTGGGCTTGGCGAAGAATTGGACATGATCCGCGACCAATTCCGCCGTTTTGCCGATGATAAGGTGATCCCCCACGCCCATGATTGGCATCTGAAGGACGAGTTGATCCCGATGGAGATTATCACCGAACTGGCCGAAATGGGTGTGTTCGGCCTGACCATCCCCGAAGAATTTGGCGGCTTTGGCATGTCAAAGGAATCGATGGTTGTGGTGTCGGAAGAGTTGTCGCGCGGCTATATCGGCGTGGGTTCGCTGGGAACGCGCACCGAAATTGCCGCCGAATTGATCCTGTGCGGCGGAACCGATGCACAAAAGGCGCAGTGGCTGCCCAAACTGTCCAGCGGGGAAATTCTGCCAACGGCAGTGTTCACCGAACCCAACACGGGCAGCGATTTGGGCGCGCTGCGCACCCGCGCAGTGCTTGGGGACGCGGGCTATACCATCACGGGCAACAAAACGTGGATCACCCATGCCGCGCGCACCCATGTAATGACCCTGCTGGCCCGCACAGACCCGAACACAACCGATTATCGCGGATTGTCGATGTTCTTGGCCGAGAAAACTCCGGGCACCGACGAGGCCCCCTTTCCCACCGCTGGGATGACGGGCGGCGAGATTGAGGTGCTGGGCTATCGCGGCATGAAAGAATACGAATTGGCCTTTGATGGGTTTGCTGTCAAACGCGAAAACCTTTTGGGCGGGGTCGAAGGGCAGGGCTTTAAGCAGCTTATGCAAACGTTTGAATCTGCCCGCATTCAAACAGCCGCCCGCGCCGTTGGCGTGGCACAGTCGGCGCTGGAAGTGGCATTGGACTATGCCCAATCGCGCAAGCAGTTTGGCAAATCGTTGTCACAATTCCCGCGCGTGGCCAGCAAACTGGCGATGATGGCGGTAGAGATTATGATCACCCGACAGTTGACATATTTCTCGGCCCGCCAAAAAGATGCAGGCAAACGCTGCGATCTAGAGGCAGGCATGGCCAAACTGCTGGGCGCGCGGGTGGCTTGGGCGGCGGCGGATAATGGCTTGCAAATCCACGGCGGCAATGGCTTTGCGCTGGAATATAAAATCTCGCGAATCCTGTGCGATGCCCGCATTTTGAACATCTTTGAAGGCGCGGCGGAAATTCAGGCCCAAGTCATTGCGCGCCGTCTTTTGGACTGACTTCCCATTTTCGCCTTTCTTGCCTATAAGGCGAGCATAACAGGGGGCACCATGGGCGAAACGGTTGTTCTGACGGGCATTTCAGGCTTTATTGCCAAGCATATCGCGCTGAAGGTGCTGGCATCAGGCCACAGCGTGCGCGGCAGCCTGCGTTATCTGTCGCGCGCGGGCGAAGTGCGCGCAGCCCTTGCCCCGCATCTGGATAGCGGTGCCCTTGATCGGTTGTCTTTCGTGCAGCTTGACCTGACGCGCGATGATAATTGGGGCGAGGTTATGGCGGGCGCAACGGCCCTGATTCACAGCGCATCGCCCTTTCCCATTGCCAACCCCAAAGACGAAAACGATCTGATCCGCCCCGCAGTCGAAGGAACCCAGCGCGCCATTGCCGCCGCTGGCGCGGCCGGGGTGCGCCGCGTCATCCTGACGTCTTCTGTTGTGGCGATCATCGACACTTTCAAACGCGGGATGCAAGACGAAACCGATTGGTGCAATTTGGACGCCCCAGACACCACTGCCTATGCCAAAAGCAAAACCATGGCCGAACGTGCGGCATGGGATTCCTCTAGCCCGCACGGCATAGCACTGACCACAATCAACCCAGGCCTCGTGATCGGCCCGCCGCTGGACGAACACTTTGGCAGTTCGATCTCTATCGTAGCGCGCCTGCTGCGCGGGCGCGATCCGATGTTGCCAATGATTTCCTTTACCTGCGTCGATGTGCGCGATGTGGCCGAGGCGCATCTGCGCGCGTTGGAACGTCCCGAAACGGCGGGTCGCCGCATACCTTGCACGGCAGGTATGATGTCGATGCCCGACATGGCGCGCGTGCTAAAGGCGGCCTATCCTGAACGCAAAATTGCGCGGCGGGTTGCACCCACATATGTGCTGCGTCTTTTGGCCATGTTCGACCCCGATATCCGCGCCATTCTGCCCAGCCTTGGGCAGGCGCATCATGTGTCCAACGCGCGGGCGCGCAAAGATTTGGATATGCGCTTTATCTCGCCCGAAGGGGCCCTGCGCGCCAGTGCTGAATGGCTGGTGGCCAACGGGCGCGTTTAACGCACAACCCCGCCATGCGAGGGGCGATCGGCCCCAAGTCGCGGATGCACCTTGGCCGCCACTGCGTAAGATGCCGCAAACCCCAGCCCCGCCGCCGCAAAAATCCATGCAAGGGGCGCAACCCACAGCACCGCCCAAGCCACCGCTGGCGTGGCAATGCCCGATACATCGCGAAAGCTGGAATAGACGGCGGCCATTTCCGCCCGCTCGGATGGTTTGACCGACATCATAAACGGCAAGCCGCCCACCACATCAAGCAGCACCAGCCCGAACGAGGCTAAGAACAAACACCCCGCCGCAACCATGGGCCAAGGCGCGGTGACGGTCGCCAGCACAAAGAAAGCCGCCGTATAGGCTTGGGCCGCGCGCAAACTGACACGCACCGACGTGCGCCGCGCCCATGCCGCCATAAGGGGCGAGATCAGCAGCGCAGCATTGGAAACCGACAAGAGCGCGCCGCCCAGTTTATCGCCCAACCCTTGCTCGATACAAAACACAGGCAGATACACCACGTAAACCCACCATCCGCAGCTGCGGATCACCGCAAACAGCCAACCTGCAATCAGGCGCGGCTGGGCGAAAAACCGCCCCAAATAGGCCAGCGGGTTGGCGGCTGGCCCCACCGCGCGCGCAATCTGCCGCCCATTGCCCAGCCGCAGATACAGAAAAATCCCCATTTGCAGTGCCGCAAGGCCAGCCCCCACAAGAAACGGCAGCGGATCCCAAACATGGCGCATCCATACCCCGCTAAGGGGGCCAATCGCCCAAGGCAGGGCGGCATAGACCATTTGCAGGCTTTGCGTGCGGCCCAGTTCGGCACGCGGGACATAATCCAAAACATAGGCGTTCAGGCACACAAAGGTGGTGACAGTCGCCATGCCCATCACCAAAATGCCAAGCGAAACAGAGGCGGCCGTGCCTGCCATAAACAGCCCCATCGCCATCAAATACAGCGCCGTGCCGCCGACATAGACCCATCGGCGCGGCCAGATATGGGTCATGCGTGGCACCAAAAGCCCCCACAGCAGGGTGACGACCCCCGCAATCAAGTAAACGGTCGACAGCACCTGCGCCGAGCCGAAAGCATCATACACCGCAATCGGAATTGTCGAAATCAGCGTGCCACGCACCAGCGCATCCAAAGCGTTCAAAATGGCGAAATGCTGAAGTTTCGGCGCGGGATTAAGGCCCGCCGCGCGCTGCAACTCTGAGGACTGATACTTTAACGCCATGCCGCAGCCTGCCAAGCCATGCGCGCCCCGTCTAAGTTATCTGCGACCCCGCCTACGACATTCGCGCCAACCTTTCAATCAGGCGCGCGCGCGCTTGAGGCAGATTGCGGCCATTCAAAACCGCCTCTAGCCCCCGTTCCAAAAAATGCCCTGTCAGGGCAAGCCCCTGCGCCAGTTCCGCAGGCGGCACAGGCCCTTGCCCCAGCATCCCCACAGGCAGGGGCAGCAGGCGGTCTGCCCATTCCCCCGCCCCTGCGCGGCTGACAGCGCGGCCCGATTTTGGGCTGACAAAGGCCAAATCCTCGCGCCCGCCCGTCACGGCGCAGGTCGTCAGATCCAGACCAAACCCCAAAACTTCCAGCAAATCACGCTCCCACCGCAGATAGTCTGGCGGCCAATCGCGCCCCGCTTCCATCGCGTCCAAAAGGGCCATTGTTTGCCCGTAAAACGCCCCCAAAGGCTGACGTTCGGCCAGCGCCACGCGCAAGAGGGCGCAAACCGCGTTCAGCCCCGCCAAGGCCAACGCATCGCCCATAATCCCCGCCCTTGCGCGAACAGGCTCTAGCGTAAAGGCCCCCATATGCTCGCCCAAACGCGCACGCCATGTCACGGCCACTTGCGCGCCCGCCTGCACATGCGCGGCCATGCGGCGCGAGGCACCGCCGCGCACAACGCCCGCATGGCGGCCATGCAGGGCGGTCAAAACTTCGATGATCGCGGCACTCTCGCCATGCGGGCGCATGGACAATATCGCGCCTTCACTTTGCCATTCCATAGGGGCAGTGTTGCGCGGCTGCGCGCGCTAGTCCAGCCCCTGCTCATCCAGCAAATGCCGCCCCGCGCGATCTTCAATCTCGATCACCCAAAGATCGGGGTCGCGCGCGCGGGCGCGGGACAGAATCGCATCCATCTCGCCCTCGGACCCCTCGGCCAAAATGCTCCAAATACGGCGGTCTTGCTCTAGATCAAAGCGGCGTTCAAACAGGCGCGCCGCCCCGTCCATGCTGGCCACTTTCACCACCACCGCCCCCGCCGTGCCGTCACCCTTGGCCATGACATAGGCGGCCATCCCCGCGAGCCGCAAACGATTCAAATAGGCCGAAACCCAAAGCCCCGCCGTCAGGCGCGCGCCGCTCATGCTGCTTTCATTTTGGCAAAAATACCTGCCGCGCAGCGTCTGCCCTGTGCCGCGCGCGCGGTCGGTAGATGTGCGCCTTTAGGCATCGCCATCGCGAAACTCCAGCCCCATTTCCTTAAATCGCTCTGGCTCTTCCAGCCAATTTGGCCGCACTTTGACCTGCAAAAACAAATGCACGGTGCGCCCCAGAAATTCGGAAATTTCCGCACGGGCCGATTGGCCGATGGCCTTAATCGTCTCGCCCTTATTGCCCAGAACAATACCCTTGTGCCCATCGCGGGCGACATAAACCACTTGGTCAATGCGGGTTGTGCCATCGGGTTTGTCTTCCCACGCCTCGGTTTCCACTGTCAACTGATACGGCAATTCTTCGTGCAAACGCAGCGTCAGCTTTTCGCGGGTCATCTCGGCGGCAATCATCCGCATGGGCATATCGGCAAGCTGATCTTCGGGGTAAAACCACGCGCCCGCAGGCACCTGCGCCGCAAGCCATTCCTTTAAATCCTGCACGCCGTACCCCTTTTCGGCAGAGATCATAAAGGTTTTCACAAAGCCGTAAGCCTCGTTCAAGCGTTCGGTTAGCGCCAGCAAAACCTCGGCCTTGACGCGGTCAATTTTGTTGATGGCCAGTGCCACGGGCCGCCCTTGCGGGATTTGGTCGCGCATCCGTTCGATGATGGTGCCGACCCCTTCGGTTAGCCCGCGCTGCGCCTCGATCAGCAGCACGATCACATCGGCATCCGCCGCCCCGCCCCATGCCGCCTTGACCATAGCCCTGTCCAAACGGCGGCGCGGGCGAAACAGGCCAGGCGTGTCGACAAACACAATCTGGCTGGCCCCTTCCATCGCCACACCGCGAATGCGCGTGCGCGTGGTCTGCACCTTATGGGTGACAATCGACACTTTCGCCCCGACCATACGGTTCAAAAGCGTCGACTTGCCCGCATTCGGCTCGCCAATCAGCGCCACAAATCCTGCGCGGGTGGGGGTGGCGTTTGGAGTATCGGACATCAGAACCTCTTGGTGACAAGCCTGCCGCATACTGCAAAAGGGGGGCGGGTGGAAGATCAATCGCGTTTGGGGGGTAAGCGGTGCTTAAGCGCCGCCTAAATGCCGTTCAAGTTTTTCGACCAATCAAAACTGCCGATACTCTTGCAAAGGCAGCCCATTGTTTTCGACCCAAGCGTTATAGGCCGCAATCGCCGCGCGGTTTTCTTCTAACCACTGCGCAGCATCACCTTTTTTCTGGTCAGGGCCAAGCTTGGAATAGGCTTGGCCGTCTGCCTGTTTTAAGCTGTCTTTCTTCATTTCAAACCCTACCCCTCCACCCTTGCCAACAAGGCCTTTGCGGCCATTTGTTCGGCTATGCGCTTCGATCCTGCCTCGGCCTGTTCGGCCTCGCCGTTTTCAAGGCGCACTTCTACGGTGAAGATGGGTTGATGATCGGGGCCTGAACGGCCAAGTTCGGTATAGATGGGCGTCGCCATGCCGCGCCCCTGCGCCCATTCTTGCAAAGATGATTTCGCATCGCGCGCATCTTGCGCCACTGCGCCAATCCGCGCGCCCCACAGGCGCAACACCAGTGCGCGCGCGGCGTCAAATCCTGCGTCCATATACACGGCTGCAATCACCGCCTCCATCGCGTCCCCAAGCAGCGCATCGCGCCGCCGCCCGCCCGACATCATTTCCGAACGGCCCAGTTTCAGCACCTCGCCCAGACCAATTTCGCGGGCGACATCGGCGTTGGTTTCCTTGCGCACCATCGCGTTAAAGCGCGGGGCAAGCTGGCCTTCGCTGGCATTCGGATCGGCTTTCAGCAGCGCCTCGGCCATCACAAGGCCCAAGATGCGGTCGCCCAAAAATTCCAGCCGTTCATTATCGGGGCGTGTCGGGCTGGACAGCGAGGCGTGGGTGACAGCGCGCACCAGCAATGCGGGCTGGGCAAATTCATGGCCAATGCGCCGCGCAAAAACCAAAAGATCTGCCGAAAGCTTCATCAGTCCAGCGCACTCCAAAAACGGCCCAGCCGCAGTGTCCATGGCGCGATTATAAACCGTGCGTCAGAAGAAAGCACCACCCGCTTTGCCACACCCAAAACCGCTGCGGTGCGCACAAAGCCCAGCCCGCCCAAACCCAAGGCAAAACGGCTGTCCATGCTGGCGTCGCGGTTATCGCCCAGTACAAACAACGCGCCTTGTGGCACGGTGACTTCGGCCATCTCATCGCCCACGCCGCCCGTTTCGATGTTCAAAACAAGATAGCCGCGCCCACTGGAAAGCACTTCGCGCAACTGCGATTTACGGCAGATCGCGCCACTGCCGACCAAACCGTTTTCGCAGCGCGGGCGTTCGCCAAGGGGGCCTTGCACCCCCATCACTTCGACAAAGTCACCCTGCGGCAGTTGCACCATCGCGGCCCCGTTCAGCCAGACTTGCCCGCCGCGCAGCGCAACAGTATCGCCCGCCAAACCAATCACCCGCTTGATGTCTTGCTGACCATCGCTGGCGCGGTGCAGCAGCACGATATCGCCGCGCGTCACTGGTTCTTCGGCCTTGGCAATCACAAAATCGCCAACCAAAAGCGCAGGCTTCATGCTTTCGCTGACCACCGAAAAGGGCACCCACCATACCCGCAGCAGCCCCAAAGACAGAACAAAGATAATCAGCAAAAACCCTGCCAAACGCCCGCCGTTGTCGGCCCAAAGCCACCCGCGCCGCTGCGGCAATAGGGCAATGATGAACCCCGCCGCAAGGCCCCAGCCGGGCATCAGCGTGAAAAGCGCCCAAGCGCGGGATTTGCCCGCATCATATAACCTGCGCGCCGACACGGCGAGCAATGCCGCAGTAAATAACGCCAAAACAGGATAGGCAAAGCGCGCTTCCATCGGCGCTATCTGGCCAAGAACGCGCATGCAAACATGCGCGATCAACACTGCCAGCGCCACGCAGACAGCCGCAAAGCGTGAGGCGGTGCCCGCGAAACTAAACAGAAATGCAAGTGCAGTCATAAAAGGTTATTGCACCGCGTGGAAGAAGCGGTCGCTGCGCCATGTCCAGAACATCAGCATCGATGTGCCCGCCGATGAAAACATCACCCGATCTGCACGGCCCAGCAGATATTCGGCGGGCACAAAACCAACGCCGCCCTGCGCGGGGTCAAAGCGACTATCCAGCGAATTGTCGCGGTTGTCGCCCATAAAAAAGAAATTGTCTTCGGGCACAGTGAACACGCCCGTATCATCGGCAGCCATCCCATCGGCGATGTTCAGCACGGCATGGCTTTTGCCTTCGGGCAGGGTTTCAATGCTGCGCGGTTTTTGGCAGATCGCTCCGTCTTCGACGGGGGCATTGGCGCAGCCAGGGCGGTTGCGCATTGGGCCTTGCGGCTCGTTTATTTCTTCAAACACGCCGTCGGCCATTTGCGGGGCCTCTGCGCCGTTGATGTACAAAACACCCTGTTTGATCTGAATTTGATCACCAGGCAGGCCGATCAGCCGCTTGACCATATCGCTGCCATTATGGGGGTGGCGAAACACCACCACATCACCGCGCACGGGGTCGCTGGCAAAAATACGGCCCGATATGGGGCAAATGGCAAAGGGGCAGGAATATTTTGAATAGCCATAGGCCATTTTGTTCACAAAGATAAAATCGCCAATCAGCA
>CAXNEP010000048.1:0-10455 GCA_964200865.1 Cypionkella sp.
CGGCGGCGCGCTGCATCGTGGCGCAGGCCAGCCCAGAAGAATTGCGCGCTATTGCCGCCGATATTGGCGTGATGGCTGGCACGCAAACGGTTGAAAACATCCGCAATCTGGCGCTGCGCCCGCAGGTGGTGCAGTGTTTTGTCGCGTCCTCGGTTCCTGCTCTAGCCCAAGGTATATGATATGCGTGCATTCCTGCTTTTTGCCCCTATCGCCCTTTTGTCGTGTGGCCCAATTTCCGTGGAACAGGCTGAACGCGAATGCGTCGAACGCGCGCAACTTGCGGAAAAACCCAAAGCCGAGGTGTTCATCGGCGTGAACAACAAAGGCGAAGTGCTGCGCGGCGGCAGCTTTGGCATATCAACCGATTATCTGGCGGGGCGCGACCCGTCTGCCGTTTATACTGAATGCGTCAAATCCCGCTCGGGCCAGTTTCCGACCCGCGCTTATACCGAATTTCCGCTCTAGACCCGCTTCAATACCCGTGCAGATCAAAGGATAACCACCATGGTTCAGTTTACCCTTCCGAAAAACAGCAAAATCCGCACGGGCAAAACTTGGCCAAAGCCTGCTGGCAAGAACGTGCGCAAGTTTCAGATTTACCGCTGGTCGCCCGATGATGGGGAAAACCCCCGCGTGGACACCTATTTTGTCGATATGGACAGCTGCGGCCCAATGGTGCTGGACGCGCTGATCAAAATCAAGAATGAGGTTGACCCAACGCTGACATTCCGCCGTTCTTGCCGCGAGGGGATTTGCGGGTCTTGCGCGATGAACATTGATGGGATCAACACGCTGGCCTGTATCTATGGGCTGGACGAGGTGAAGGGCGATGTCAAAATCTACCCGTTGCCGCATATGCCCGTGATCAAAGACCTGATCCCCGATCTGACGCATTTCTATGCCCAGCATGCCAGCATCATGCCTTGGCTGGAAACCAAAACCAACCGCCCCGCCAAAGAATGGCGCCAGTCTATCGAAGATCGCGCCAAACTGGACGGGCTTTATGAATGCGTGATGTGCGCGTCTTGCAGCACATCTTGCCCCAGCTACTGGTGGAACGGCGATAAATACCTTGGCCCCGCCGCCCTGCTGCACGCTTACCGCTGGATCATCGACAGCCGCGATGAGGCAACGGGCGAGCGTTTGGACGATCTGGAAGACCCGTTCAAACTGTACCGCTGCCACACGATCATGAACTGCACCAAAACCTGCCCCAAGGGGTTGAACCCTGCGGCGGCGATTGCCGCGATTAAGGGGATGATGGTGAACCGCGTCGTTTAAGACGCGGTTCGCACCAGCCTAACAATACCTCTCAATCGCCATGGTTTGGTGATCGGCATATCTGTCACCTTCGGCGAATCCTACGGGCAGAATGGTTTCGATTTCAGCGAGGTCTTGCGGGGTTAGGGTAATGTCCTGCACCCAATGCCGCAGATTTTCGGCGCGGCGCGTGCCAGGGATGGGGATCAGATGCTCGCCCTGCGCCAGCACCCATGCCAGCGCGACAGCCGAAGTATGCCAGCCCCGTGCCGCGCACCATGCGCGAAAGGCGTTGATTCTGGCGGTATTGGCCGAGAAATTCGGTTCCATAAACCGCGGGTTGGTTCCGCGAAAACCATCCGTTGGCTGGGGCAACGGGGTATCGCCCAGCATACCCCGCGCAAGGGGCGAGAAGGGTATAAACGCCACGCCAAGGCGGGCGCATTCTTGGATCATTCCCAGTTCGGCTTGGCGTGTCCACAGCGAATATTCGTTCTGCACCGCGCGGCAAGGGTGAATGGCATGGGCTGCCCGCAGCGTATAGGGCGCGATTTCTGACATGCCATAGCCGCCAATTTTTCCTTCTTCAATCAGCCGCGCCAAAGTGCCGATCACCTCGTCCAAGGGGCGGGCATGTTCGCGGCGGTGGATGTAGAACAGATCGACATAATCGCGGCCAAGGCGTTTCAGCGAGGCCTCTAACTCGCTGCGCAAATGGCCTTCGGAGTTATCGACGCGGCGCTCAGGTGCAAAGACATAGCTGGCCTTGGTGGCCAGCACGACATTGGGCTTGCGCGTGGCCATCCATTTGCCCAGAACGGTTTCAGAAATGCCCATGCCGTAGATGTTCGCTGTGTCGATATGGGTGATCCCCGCGCCCAACATCGCGTCCAAACAGGTCAAGCTTTCGGCCTCGTCCGTGGGGCCAAACAGCCCGCCAAGGGACATCGCGCCAAAGCCGATATGCCCCACCTTCGGGCCATTTGCCCCTAACTGCCGCTGTTTCATTGCGCCCCCTCAAACGCCGCGTTCAGCGCGCATTCCACCATCGCGCCAAAGCTGCGCTCGCGGTCAATGGCGGGCAGGGCTTCGCCCGTCAGCAGATGGTCGGAAATGGTCAGCACGGCAAGCGCGCGGCGGCCATGGCGGGCGGCGAGGGTGTACAGCTCCGCCGCCTCCATTTCCACGCACAGGGTGCCGTGGCGCTGAAGTTGCTCGCCCAAATCGGGGCGTTCGTCATAGAAGGTGTCGGACGAGTATATCCCGCCGACATGCACGGGAACGCCGATATCCTGCGCGGCCTTATGCGCCGCCATAAGCAGGCCAAAATCGGCGCAGGGGGCGAAATTCAGCTCTCGGAAAATCGACTGCGAAGGGCTGCCGCAGGTGCTGGCCGTTTGCGCCAGAACCACATCGCGCACCTTAACATGCGGCTGCATCCCGCCCGCAGACCCAATACGGATCAGCGTCTGCGCGCCATAATCGCGGATCAATTCATTGGCGTAAATCGACAAGGACGGCATCCCCATGCCGCTGCCTTGGATCGTCACAGGGTGCCCGCGCCATGTGCCCGTATAGCCCAGCATCCCCCGCACCTCGTTCACCAAAACGGGGTTGTCCAGATATGTCTGCGCGGCCCAGCGTGCGCGATAGGGATCGCCGGGTAGTAAAACCGTGGGGGCAATATCGCCTGCCTTTGCGCCGATGTGATGGGTCATGAAATCCTCCGTTTGTGCCAAGTTACCCCAGCCGCGCCCGCCCCGAAAGACGCAAAATTTTGCACCTAAATCGTTGCAGATCGCCAAATTACCCCCTAAGCAGGGCAGATTAAGGCAGGGAGGCTGGGATGCAATCAGATCAGGTTGAGGCACGGGTAGAGGCGATTATGGCGGGGCTAACCCTGCCGCAGGCCGTATCGCTGCTGTCTGGCGCGGATTTTTGGTCGGTTCAGCCCGATGTTGCCCTTGGCCTTGGCACGCTGCGCGTGACCGATGGCCCCAACGGCGCGCGCGGCGGTGGCAGCCTGATTGGCGGCGTGAAAACCGCCGCCTTTCCCGTGGGCATCGCGCTGGGCGCAACATGGAACCCAGACTTGGCGCGCGAAATTGGCGCGGCCTTGGCCGCCCAAGTCAAATCCAAAAACGCCCATGTCTTGCTTGCGCCCACTGTGAACATCCAGCGCAGCGTGACCAATGGGCGCAATTTTGAATGCTATTCCGAAGACCCTGTTCTGACGGCCGAACTGGCGGTGGCCTATATTCAGGGCCTTCAGGCGGAGGGGATTTCCGCCACGATCAAGCATTTTGCAGGCAATGAAAGCGAGATTGAGCGTACGACGATATCTTCCAATATTGATGAGCGTTCTTTGCGCGAAGTGTATCTGATCCCGTTCGAGGCGGCGGTCAAGCGCGGCAAAACTTGGGGGATTATGTCATCTTACAACAAGGTCAACGGCACCTATGCCGCCGAAAATCATTGGCTGCTGACGGATGTATTGCGGAACGATTGGGGCTATGATGGCATTGTCATGTCGGATTGGTTTGGATCGCGCACCACTGCGCCCACGGTGAACGCAGGGCTAGACCTGGAAATGCCTGGCCCCACCCGCGACCGCGGCGATAAGCTGCTGGCGGCTGTCGCTGCGGGCGAAGTTTCAGAAGACACCGTTATGACTCGCGCCCGTGCCATGCTGCGGCTGATGGCGCGGGTGGGCAGTTTCGATGACCACCGCGCGTTTGGTGAAACCGCATATTCCACCCCCGAACTTTCTGCCCTGATCCGCCGCGCGGGGGCAGAGGGCACCGTGATGCTGAAAAATGACGGCGGGCTTTTGCCCCTGCCCAAAACCGGCACGTTGGCGGTGATTGGCCCCAATGCCAAAACGGCGCAGATCATGGGGGGCGGGTCGGCGCAGCTGAACCCGCATTACGCCATCTCTCCCTATGACGGGCTGGCGGCTGCGCTGGGCGAGGGGGCACTGACCTATGCGGCGGGCTGCACCAACCACCGATGGGAGCCTGTTTTGCAGGGGCCGCTATCGGTGGAATTCTTCGCGGGGCGCGAATTGAAAGGCCCCGCGCTGGGTACGGGTACAATGGACAGCGCCGAGGCGTTTTGGATTCCGCCACTTGCGGGCGGCGCAGTAGACCCATCCAATTTCTCGGCCCGTATTCGCGGCACCTTTACCCCCGTTCAGGGCGGCATTCACCGCGTGGGGGCCGTCAGCGCTGGCTTTGCGCGCGTTTATGTAAACGGCCATCTGGTCGCCAACGCGTGGGACGGCTGGAAAAAAGGCCGTACATTTTTTGAAGAGGGCTGCGACGAGGTGGTGGGCGAGGTTGATCTGCCCGCAGGCCAGCCCACCGAAGTGGTGATCGAATTTGCCAATCGCCCTGCCGATAATTTGGTGTTTTCGGCGCTTCGCATTGGCATTGGCCGCCCGATGGGCGACGGCGATATTGCCGAGGCGGCCCGCGTGGCGGCAGGTGCTGACCGCGCCGTGGTATTCGTGGGCCGCAATGCCCAATGGGATACGGAAGGGTCTGATCTGGAAAATATCCGCCTGCCGGGCCGTCAGGATGAACTGGTTGCGGCCGTGCTGGCGGCCAACCCCAACACCGTTATCGTGCTGCAAACGGGTGGCCCCGTGGAAATACCGTGGCTGGATCGCGCCCCCGCGCTGTTGCAAGCGTGGTACGCGGGGCAGGAAACAAGCAACGCCATTGCCGATGTTCTGCTGGGTCTGGCTGAGCCGAAAGGCCGACTTGCGCAAACCTTTCCCCGCCGCTGGAACGACAACCCCACCCATTCCCAAGATGCCGAGATTTATCCCGGCCTAAACGGCCAAGTCCGTTATGAGGAAGGCGTTTTCATCGGCTATCGCCATTATGACCGCCACGGCGTGGCGCCGCTGTTCCCCTTTGGCTTTGGGCTGACGCATACCAGCTTTGCCCTGTCCAACCTGCGCATTGGCGCAGATTTGCAGGCGCGGGTGACAGTGGGCAATACAGGCGCGCGGGCGGGCACGGCGGTGGTGCAACTTTATATTGCCCCGCAAGACGCCCCAATCCTGCGCCCAGAAAAGGAACTGAAAGCCTTTGCCAAGGTTGAACTGGCTGCGGGCGAGGCGCGGGACATAACGCTGCACTTAACCGCCCGCGATTTTGCCTATTGGGATGTGGGCGCGCGGGGCTGGCACGTGGCGGCGGGCAGCTACACCCTACAGGCGGGCCTATCGGCGGCGGATATTCAAACCAGCGCCAGTATCGTCATGGGCGAATCGCGAATCGCGCCCTAACCGATTGCGTGCGTGCTGTGGCCCCGTTAGCATGGGGCCAAAGGCAGTACGGGGCAAGGGGCATGGTAGCGGCGATTGATCTGGTGATGATTTGTGGGCGCAGGCCCAGCCTGCTTTCGCAAACTTTGGCCAGTTTTGGCGCGCGGATGTTCCCGCATTTTCGCTTTGCCAATGTGATTGCCAATATCGACCCGTTCATGGGGGATGCGGCGGCAGGGGATGACTGCGCAGAATTGCTGCGCGCCGCATTTCCGCCCGAAACCACCCAGCTTCATATCTTTCGCCCCGAAACGGCGGGCTTTGCTGCTGCTGTGCAGCGCGCGTGGCAGGCGACGAAATCTGATTTTGTATTCCACATGGAAGATGATTGGACAGCGCGCGAGGATATCACTCCGCAGCCATTCTTTGATCTGCTGGCCCCCGATGATGTGCAGGCCGTGACCTTGGTCTGCGCCACCAAACACACACGCGGGTTGCCGCACCAAACTTACCGACGCATCACCCGCAGCCCGCGCGGATATATTTTGAAAGACGAGTTGATCAACGCCTTTTCTACATCGCCGGGCATGTTCAAAGGCCCGTTTTTGCGGGCGGCGGCAGACCTGCTTGACACCCGCCTTGACCCCGAAAAGCAGTTTTTCAAAGGGCTTAACCCCGCGCTAGAGGAGATGGCCCTACCCTATCGCTGCATGTTTCTGCGCGGCGCAAACGAACGCGATGCGATTGACGATATCGGCCGCGATTACCGCGACCAATTGGGCCTGAAAAAGCTACTGATTGATGGGCAGGCGGTGTGGGAGCCTGCCCAGCAGGGGTGATTATTCCGCCGCGACGGGGGCTGCATCCACCAGCCCGACAATATCCATCATAATGCGGTTAAGCTCGAAATCCTTGGGCGTATACACCGCCGCCACGCCTGCCGCGCGCAGGGCGGCGGCATCGTCTTCGGGAATAATGCCGCCCACGACCAGCGGAATGTGACCCAGCCCTTCCTCGCGCATCCGCGCCAACACATCGCGCACCAGTGGCAAATGGCTGCCCGACAGAATGGACAGGCCAATCACATGGGGGCGCTGCTGCGTGGCCGCTTCGATGATTTGCGCAGGCGTCAGACGAATACCTTCGTAATGAATGTCCATGCCGCAATCGCGGGCTCGGGCGGCGATTTGTTCGGCCCCGTTGGAATGGCCATCAAGCCCAGGTTTGCCGACAAGGAATGACAGCGGGCGGCCCAGCTTGGCCGAAACGGCCTGCACCGCCTCGCGGATCGGTTCTAGCCCTTCGGTGCGGTTGGAGGGGGATTTGGACACCCCCGTCGGCGCGCGATATTCGCCAAAGGCGCTGCGGGCAACGGCGGCCCATTCGCCCGTGGTCACGCCCGCGCACGCCGCCGCAATGGATGCAGGCATGATATTTGCCCCCGAAACAGCCGCCGCGTGCAGTGCCTCTAATGCGGCCTGAACCGCACCGCCATCGCGCGCGCCGCGCCACACGGCTAGGCGCGCAATCTGGTCTGCCTCTGCCGCAGGATCCGATTGCATGATCGATCCATCGCCAGCGGTCAGGGGGCTTTCCTCGCCATTAGCCCATCGGTTCACGCCCACAACCACTGTCTCGCCGCCTTCAACGCGGGCGATGCGTTCGGCGTTGCTGTCGACCAAACGGCCCTTCATATAGTCAATCGCGGCCACCGCCCCGCCCATCGCGTCAATCCGCGCCAATTCTTCGCGCGCGCCGCTGGCTAGCTCTGCCACCTTGCGGTCAATCGCGGGGTTGCCATCGAACAAATCGTCATATTCCAAAAGATCGGTCTCATAGGCCAAAACCTGCTGCATCCGCAGCGACCATTGCTGATCCCATGGGCGCGGCAGGCCTAGCGCCTCGTTCCAAGCGGGCAGTTGCACGGCGCGGGCGCGGGCGTTTTTGGAAAGGGTAACAGCCAGCATTTCAATCAAAATGCGATAGACGTTGTTTTCGGGCTGCTGTTCGGTCAGGCCCAAACTGTTGACCTGCACACCATACCGAAAGCGGCGATACTTCGCATCCGTAATGCCATAGCGTGTTTCACAAATTTCGTCCCACAACTGCACAAAGGCGCGCATTTTGCACAGTTCCGTCACAAAACGAATGCCAGCGTTGACGAAAAACGAAATGCGCCCCACCATCGCAGGAAAATCGGCAGGCGCGACTTTGCCGCGCAAGTCGTCCAGCACGGCGCAGGCCGTGGCCAGCGCAAAGGCCAGTTCCTGCTGCGGCGTCGCCCCCGCCTCTTGCAGATGATAGCTGCAAATATTCATCGGGTTCCATTTGGGCAAATGGGTTTGGGTATAGGCCGCAACATCGGTAATCATCCGCAGGCTGGGCTTTGGCGGAAAAATATAGGTACCGCGCGAAAGATATTCTTTAATCAGATCATTCTGAACGGTGCCTTGCAGGGCGGAAATATCTGTGCCCTGTTCTTCTGCCACGGCGATATACAGCGCCAGTAGCCACGGCGCTGTCGCGTTGATTGTCATCGATGTGTTCATTTGCTGTAAAGGGATGGCATCAAACAGCGCGCGCATATCGCCCAAATGGCAAATCGGCACGCCAACTTTGCCCACCTCGCCGCGCGCCAGTTCGTGATCCGAATCATACCCCGTCTGGGTGGGCAGATCGAAGGCCACCGATAGGCCCGTTTGCCCCTTGGCCAGATTGCCGCGATATAGCGCGTTGGATGCAGCCGCCGTAGAATGGCCCGCATAGGTGCGAAACAGCCAAGGTTGATCTTTTTGCGTGTCAGTCATGGCGCGGCCTTTGGGTAATTTAATTTCGTATGTAGATCACTAAGCGCAATTTTAGATCAATGTCAATCGCTGCGCTGCGGCGTGGGCAGGGACTTTACCGCCGCCCCATTTCCTGCCAGCCTGCGGCGATGTTTACGCCCGTAACGGTTCCGCTTTGGCTTGCAATCTTGATCGCGCTATTTGCTGGCGTGACCTTTGCGTCGCATTTTCTGTTCCCCTCGGTGCGCTGGTTCTTCCGCCGCCGTTTTGAAAAGGCGGTCGCTCGTCTGAACGCCCGCCTTGACCGCCCGATCGAGCCGTTCAAACTGGCCCGCCGCCAAGATATGATCGCGCGGCTTTTGTATGAGCCACGCGTGCTAGAGGCGGTTGGCGAACATGCGCGCGCGATGAACATTCCTGGCAATGTGGCCCTGCAAGAGGCCCGCCGCTATGCGCGCGAAATTGTACCCGCTTTTTCGGCCACGCTGTATTTTGGTTTTGCCATTCGCGCAGCGCGCCTGATTTCGCGCGCGTTCTATACGGTGCGCTTGGGCAAACTGGACGCGGCGCTTGCCAATATAAACCCAAAAGACACTGTAGTGTTTGTGATCAACCATCGCAGCAATATGGATTATGTGCTGGTCACATGGCTGGCAGCGCAGCGCACGAACTTGTCTTATGCTGTGGGCGAATGGGCGCGAATATGGCCGTTTTCGCGCCTGATCCGCGCGATGGGGGCCTATTTTATTCGCCGCACCTCGCGCAACACCCTCTATCGGCGGGTGCTGGCCCGCTATGTGCAAATGGCGACCGAGGAGGGGACAACACAGGCGATTTTCCCCGAGGGCGGGTTATCGCTGTCGGGCGAAATTGGCGCGGCAAAAATGGGGCTGCTGTCTTACATCGCTGCTGCCGATATGCCGCAGGGCCGCGATGTGGTGTTTGTGCCCGTGGGTCTGGCCTATGACCGCGTGCTAGAAGACCGCATTTTGGTGCGCGCCAATCTGGCAGGAACGCGGCAGTTCAAGGCCAGCATCGGCGAAGCGTTGGCCTTTGCCGCACGGGTGGGCGGGCATATTCTGCGCCGCCGTTTTCGCGGGTTTGGCATGGCCGCCGCTGCCTTTGGCGCGCCGATTTCGCTGCGCGACCATCAGGGCGGGATTGAAGATTTGGGCGCAAAGCTCATGGCGGCGATTGCCGCGGTTGTGCCTGTTTTGCCCGTGCCGCTGATCGCTGCCCTGCTGCTGCGCGGCCCCAAATCTGAGGGCGAGCTTTTGGCCATGGCCACCGCCACCATTTCTGATTTAGCCCGTGTTGGCGCAGTTCTGAAACTGCCTAAACCCGACCTGCTGCTTTCCTCTGGCCTGCGCCCGTTGATAGCGCGGGGCATTGTGGCAAGCGATTTAACCCCCATCGACACGCCGCTTTTGCAGTTCTACGCCGCACCGATGCAGCACTGGCTAAATCAGATTGCTGCATCGCAGCAGACATAAAATTACAAAAATGATATTTTTTTAGTTGCATTATTGCGCGGCGGTTGTGTAAATGCCCAGCAAGCGCCCGATTCTGCGGCGCAGCACTTTGCTGGAGATGACGATGGCCCTAGACACCGCCCCCCAATATGCGGCCCCAATCAAAGACCTGTATGACATTGGCGAAATGCCCCCCATGGGCCATGTCCCCGCCAAAATGTACGCGTGGTCGATCCGCCGCGAACGCCACGGCGAACCTGACAGCGCCATGCAAATCGAAGTGGTCGATACATGGAAAATCGACAGTCACGAAGTGCTGGTTTTGGTGATGGCAGCAGGGGTCAATTATAACGGGGTTTGGGCAGCGCTGGGCGTTCCGATCAGCCCGTTTGATGGCCACAAACAGCCCTTCCATATTGCAGGCTCTGATGCGGCTGGAATCGTTTGGGCCGTGGGGGATAAGGTAAAACGCTGGAAGGTTGGCGACGAGGTGGTCATCCATTGCAACCAAGACGATGGCGATGACGAAGATTGCAACGGCGGCGATCCGATGTATTCGCCCAGCCAGCGCATTTGGGGATACGAGACGCATGACGGCAGCTTTTCGCAGTTCACCCGTGTGCAGGCGCAGCAGCTTATGCCCCGCCCGCGCCACCTGACA
>CAXNEP010000049.1:0-10253 GCA_964200865.1 Cypionkella sp.
ACTATCTTGCCGTGCGGGGGATGATTGCATCATGAACAGTACCATTCCTTTGGCGGGGGTTATCGGGTTTCCCATCTCGCACAGTAAATCGCCCCGCCTGCACGGGCATTGGTTGGCAAAATACGGCATACAGGGCCATTACGTGCCGCTGCATGTTGAACCAGAGCATTTAGCCAACACATTGAAATTAATGCCAAATATGGGGTTTGTCGGCTGTAATGTGACCATTCCGCATAAAGAGGCGGCGCTGGCATTGGCCCACCACGTCACCGATGCCGCGCGCCGTATCGGTGCGGCCAATACATTGGTGTTTAAAGATGGCGAGATTTACGCCGACAATACCGACGGTATTGGGTTTATCGAAAACCTGCGCCAAAATGCGCCGAATTGGCGCGCCGATGCTGGGCCCGCTTTGGTTATCGGGGCAGGGGGCGCAGCGCGGGCGATTTTGGTGGCGTTGCTAGATGCGGGCGCACCAGAAATTTTGCTGACGAACCGCACCGCAGATCGCGCCAGCGCCCTTGCCGCGGAATTTGGCCCGCATGTGAAAGCCCACCCGTGGGAGAAGACCGAAACACTGCTACCGCAGGCGGCCATAGTAGTGAACACAACGGCCTTGGGTATGACAGGGAAAGACGCTTTTCCGTTTTCCCTTAAAGGCCTTTCCAGCACCGCTCTGGCCACGGATATAGTCTATACCCCCCTCGACACCCCGTTCCTGCAAGCCGCCCGCACGCAGGGCTGCATTACAGTGGATGGTCTGGGTATGTTGTTGCATCAAGCCGCCCCCGGATTTTCCCGCTGGTTTGGCCAGATGCCCGAAGTGACGGACGAGACGCGCCGCGTGGTGCTGGGGCAATGAGCTATCGTTTGGGCCTGACGGGCAGCATCGGCATGGGCAAATCAACCACTGCGGCGATTTTGCTGCAATACGGTGTGCCTGTTTGGGATGCCGACGGTGCGGTGCATCGGCTGTACAGCGCGGGCGGGGCGGCAGTGGGCCCCATTGCGGCGCTGTGCCCCAAAGCACTGGTTGATGGCGGGTTAGACCGTTCAAAACTGCGCGCGGTCATAGCAGCCAATCCCGATTTTTTGCAGAAAATTCAAGACATTGTGCACCCACTTGTGGCCGTCGACCGCGCGGATTTCATTGCCAAAACGGATGACAAGATTATCGCCCTAGACATTCCGCTACTGTTTGAAATTGGCGCAGACACGCAGTGTGACGGGACTATTGTTGTGACCACATCGCCGCAAGAACAGCGCCGCCGCGTTCTGGCGCGCGGCTTGTCTGAGGCAGATTTTCAGATGATTTTGTCCAAACAAATGCCCGACGCGGAAAAGCGGGTGCGCGCAACTTGGGTGGTTGAAACGCAATCGGTGGGCCATGTTACCGCCGAAATTGGCCGCATACTGGCAGAAATCCGCAGCCAACAAGAAGGGGCCAACGATGCGTGAGATTGTGCTGGATACTGAAACTACTGGCTTTGACCCAGAGGCGGGCGACAAACTGGTTGAAATTGGCGCGGTCGAACTGCTGAACCATCTGCCCACGGGCAAGGTTTACCACCAATATATCGACCCGCAGCGCGATATGCCCGAAGGGGCCTTTCAGGTGCATGGGCTAAGCCGCGAGTTTCTGTCTGACAAACCCTTGTTCAAAGACATTGCGCAGGCGTTTCTAGATTTCATTGGTGACAGCCAGCTGGTTATTCACAACGCCAGTTTTGATATGAAGTTCCTGAACCATGAATTGCGCGGCGCGGGCCTGCCCATCATTCCCATGGCCCGCGCCACCGATACGCTGGCTATAGCGCGGGTGAAATATCCCGGCGCGCAAAATTCGCTAGACGCGCTGTGCCGCCGGTTTGGCGTGGATAACTCGGCCCGCACGAAACACGGCGCGCTGCTGGACAGCGAGATTCTGGCCGAAGTTTATTTGGAATTGGTCGGCGGACGGCAGCCAGATTTAACGCTATCGGCGCAAAGCGTTGCGGCGGGGGCGGTGCCAGCCCCCAGCCGAAAAGTTGGCCCGCGCGCCGCGCCTTTGCCGCCCCGAATCACCGAAGACGAGGCGCTGGCGCATACGGATTTTATCGCCAAACTAGGCGATTCGTCGATCTGGGCGCAGCGCGCGAATAATTAAACGCTGCCGCTTGGCTGCGCCGCGCGGCGGGCCAATTCTGCCCGATACAGCGCCAAGAAGTCGACTGTATCCAGGTTCAACGGCGGGAAGCCGCCATCACGGGTCACATCCGATACGATTCGGCGCACGAATGGAAACAGCATGCGCGGGCATTCGATCAGCAAAAACGGATGCATCTGATCTTGTGGCACGCCCTCAATATGGAAAACGCCGCCGTAATCCAGCTCGAACACGAACAATGGCTCGCCGCTTGTTTTGTTTTTCGATGTAATTTTAAACTTTGTCACCACATCATATTGGTTTTCGGTAGTACGCTTGCGACCATCGATGCTGACCGACACTTGCACGTCAGGTTGCACATCGGCAGAATTCATGCCCTTCATGGCAACAGCGTTTTCAAAGGACATCTCGCGAATATATTGCGCCAAAACCGACATTTTGATTTGCGGCGCTGCGGTGGTTTCCTCGGCCATTTCAGCCTCTCCTCTATGAATTTGGCCCCTGTTAGCAGGGAAAACGCCATATCTCAATGCGTTCGGGGGCATTTGGGCCGTACAAATTCGCCGCAGCAACTGGACTTGGGCAGGTGGCCTGCCTACATAAGGGTCACGTTCACTTAACCCGAGGCATAAATGGGTAACTCAATGCTCCAAATCATCGTTCTGGCCGCTGTGGCAATTTTCTTGATTATCAAGCTGCGTTCGGTTTTGGGCACGCGTGAAGGCTTTGAAAAGCCGCCGCTTCCTATGCAGCCAGCGCCCAGTGCGCGGCAATCGAAATTTGAAGTGATCGAAGGCGGTGTAGATCAAGATATTCTAGATCATGCGCCCGAAGGGTCGGCATCAGCGCGCGCGCTAAGCCAGATTAAATCGCAAGAGCGTGATTTCACCGTTTCAGAATTTCTGCGCGGCGCGCGTGGCGCATATGAAATGATTCTTATGGCGTATGAGCGCGGCGATATTTCTGGTGTGCGCGCCTTTTTGTCGGATGAAGTTGCCGACAGCTTTCAGGGCGCGATTGATCATCGCGCGGCGCAGGGCCTTGTGACCAAAGCCGAATTTGTTGGCCTGCGCGAAATCGCGCTGCACGATGCGGAATTTGATGCAGCCACCAAAACCGCAGAAGTGACGGTGCGGTTTATGGGCGAATTGACAGCGGTGACCAAAGACGCAAGCGGCGCGGTGATTTCAGGATCGCCAGACGAGGTGAAACGCCAACGCGATGTCTGGAGTTTTGCGCGCGTTCTGGGTAGCAATGATCCCAACTGGCAATTGGTCGCCACTAGCGACTGATAGGAGAGGAATGCGTGCTGCCCTTTTGGCTGTTTGGATCATGACGGCAGGGCTGCCCGCACAGGCGCAAAACCTGCCGTTTTCCGCATTGGCGGGGTGGGAAGCGGATGATCATCTGGCCGCGCTGAAAGTATTTCAAAACAGTTGCGCGCGTTTGGATGGCCCAGTTTGGGGCTCGATCTGCAAATTGGCCGCAACAGAAGGGCAAAGCCCCGCATCTGCGCGCGCATTTTTTGAAATGTTGTTCCAGCCCACGTTGATCGGCCAGCCGCCCGCCCTGTTCACGGGCTATTACGAGCCTGAACTAAATGGGTCAAAAACCAAAACGGGCAAGTTTACCCAGCCCATCTACGCCCGCCCCAAGGAATTAGTGGATGGCGAGCAGTTTTTCACGCGCGAACGTATTGAAGATGGCGTGCTGCGCGGCAGAGGGCTGGAACTTGCTTGGCTAGAAGACCCTGTTGATGTGTTTTTCCTGCAAATTCAGGGGTCTGGCCGCATTTCTTTGCCCAATGGCAGCGTTATGCGCGTGGGCTATGCGGGGCGCAATGGGCATGCCTATGCCTCCATCGGGGCAGAATTGGTGCGGCGCGGGGCGCTGAAGGAAAACGAACTTTCCGCCCAATCGATCCGCGCTTATGTACAAAAAAACCCCATTGTTGGCAAAGATTTGCTAAACGCGAATCCATCTTATGTTTTCTTTCGTGAAATCAAAGATCTGGGGCCTAAGGATGGCCCTATTGGCGCGATGAGCCTGCCGATCACGGCGATGCGGTCTATCGCGGTTGATCCCCGCATTGTGCCGCTTGGCGCCCCTGTTTGGTTGGAAAAATCGGGCGCAAGCCCGTTGAACCGTTTGATGATTGCCCAAGATACGGGCGGTGCCATTAAGGGGGCGCAGCGGGCAGATATTTTCTATGGTACTGGGCCAAAAGCGGGCGATGCCGCAGGCGTTATCCGCGACGGCGGGCGCATGGTGCAGCTTTTGCCCCATGATTATTTGGCCACAGGCAGCGGCAGCTAAAATGCCCCGCAAGCGCATTCTGCACCCTGAAGAGCAAGAATTGTGGCGCATTGTGGCGCGCTCGGCAAAGCCATTGCATGTGCAAAAGGCCAATTTAGAGCCAATCATACCCCCCAGCTCTGAGCCGCCCAAAATAACCGAACCAAAACCACCCATGGCCGATACATCGCGCCTGCGCGGTGTTAAACTGGGGGCCGCGGCGAAAATGTCCTCGGCAGCGCAATTTGCCCCTAGCATAGGGCAGAACTTGGCGAATGCCCCGCTGCGAATGGATGCAAAAACCCATGGCAAAATGACGCGGGGAAAACTGGTTCCCGAAGCGCGGATCGATCTGCACGGCATGACGTTGGATCAGGCGCATCCAGCTTTGAATGGGTTTATCCTGCGCGCGCATGGTGCGGGAATGCGGCTGGTTTTGATCATTACGGGCAAGGGCGGCAAGGCGCGGGCCGATCATGGCCCAATTCCGCAGCACACGGGCGTTTTGCGAAAACAGGTACCCAATTGGCTGCACCAAGCGCCGCTGGCCCCGTTGATTTTGCAAGTGACCGAGGCGCATGCCAGCCATGGCGGCGGCGGCGCGCTGTACGTATATCTATCGCGCAGATAGCCAGCGCGTGGCGATGGGCATCGTCAGCACGGTGCTGGCCACAGCCATCAGCAGCAGCGCGGTAAATGTTGCGCCTGAAATCAGCCCTTTATCCAGCAGAACGTTGGAAAAGATAATCATAATCAGGGCCTTGGTTTGCAAAAGCCAGCCGATCCCCCATGCATCGCCCTTGGGCCAACTCAAGATGCGCCCCGCAATCGCCACCCCCGCCAACTTGCCTCCAACAGCCGCCAGCAGCAGCAGCGAGGCCGCGCCAACCACAGCCAAACCGCCCACTTCCCAGCTGGTGCGCAGCCCTGTGGCCAAAAAGAAAATCGGCATCAGCGCGGTAAGGGTAAAGCTGGAGTAGCGATCAATTTCATCATGGCCCAGCCATTCAGCATCCAGCACCGCCCCCGCCAGAAACGCGCCGACGATGTAATGCAGCCCTGCCCAATCGGTGATCAGCGCGCAGGCCAGCATCCAGATCAGCGCAATGGGCCAGCGGTGGCCCTGCGCAAGGCGCGGCATAAGTTTGCGCATGGCATAGGCGGCGGCAACAAAGGCAAAGGCGAAAACGGCCTGCCGCCCAAGGCGCTGAAAATCCAGCAAAATCAGCGCCAGAACTGCCCAAATGGCAATATCATCAAGGCTGGCATAGCGCAAAACGCGCTGTCCCAGCGCTTGGTGCATCAGGCCAAGCTGTTTCAAAAACAGCACCAAAATCGGCAAAGCAGTGACAGCGCAGGCCATGCCAAGCCCAAGCGCGCCCTGCCACATGGCAGCGTTCGGCCCAAGCCAGCCTTGCCATTGAAACAAAATCAGCCCCGCCAGCGCACCCGCCGCAAACGGCACCACCAGCGCAAGGCCAGCGGTGATGCCCGTATCGCGGCGTTCATTCCACGCGGCGCGCAAATCCAACTCGACCCCCGCGAAGAAAACAAAAATCATCACGGCAAGAAGGGCCACCGCGTTTAGCCCCTTGATAATGTCAGGCGAAAAAATTGCAGTGTGAAATTCGGGTGCAAGTTGGCCCAAAATCGCGGGCCCCAATGCGATACCGCACAGAATTTGCACGACAACCAAGGGCAAAGTCTGCCGCCCGCCCAATACCCGCCAGATGGCGAAAGGCAGGGCCATCACCATCAAAAACACAAAGATCATCGTCTCGCTGCTGGTCATTATGATTGTTTAGCAGGTTTTAGGGCATAAAAAAGGGGCCGCGAGTGGCGGCCCCATTGGGTTAATGCACCCGTGCTTCCGCTTTGGGCGGCGGGGTATAATCCCCAATAATCAGCCCATTCGCCCCCGATGTGATGGCGATGGTTTCGCCATCTTTCACGCGGCCAGATAGAATCAATTCCGCCAGCGGGTTTTGCAGATAGGATTGGATTACCCGCTTTAATGGCCGCGCGCCGAAAACGGGATCATAGCCCTCATTCGCCAGCCACGCCTTGGCGGGTTTATCCAACGAAAGGGTAATTTTGCGCCCCGCAAGCCGCGCCTCTAGTCTACGCAACTGAATTTCCACAATCGCGCCCATATCGCCGCGTGATAGGCGGTCAAAGATCACCTGCTCGTCAAGACGGTTCAGGAATTCGGGGCGGAAGTGGGCGCGCACGGCTTCCATCACCTCGGCCCGCGCAAGGGTTTGATCTGCGCCTTCGGGCAGTTCTGACAGCGACCGCGCCCCAAGATTCGAGGTGAGGATAATCAGCGTTTGCTTGAAATCCACGCGCCGCCCTTGACCATCGGTCAAAATACCATCGTCCAGAACTTGAAGCAGCACGTTAAACACATCGGGGTGGGCCTTTTCCACCTCGTCAAACAAAACCACCTGATAGGGGCGGCGGCGCACGGCTTCGGTAAGCACCCCGCCTTCATCATAGCCAACATATCCAGGCGGCGCGCCGATAAGGCGCGAAACGGAATGTTTTTCCATGAATTCTGACATATCGATCCGCACCATCGCGCCGTCATCATCAAACAGATATTCGGCCAGCGCCTTGGTCAGTTCGGTTTTGCCAACCCCCGTGGGGCCAAGAAACAGGAAACTGCCCAACGGGCGGTTCTCATCATTCAGCCCCGCGCGGGCACGGCGTACGGCATTGGCAACTGCTGCCACGGCAGGGCCTTGGCCCACCACGCGCGCGCCAATCGCCTCTTCCATTTTCAACAGCTTTTCCCGCTCGCCCTCTAGCATTTTGGTGGTGGGAATGCCTGTCCAGCGTTCCACCACTTCGGCGATTTGTTCTGGCTTTACCGCTTCGGACACCAGCGCATCTTCGGTGCCGCCGTCGGATTCTGCCAAGCGCTTTTCCAATTCGGGGATGATCCCGTAAGAAAGTTCGCCCGCGCGGGCAAGATTGCCTTCGCGTTTTGCCGTGTCCAGTTCGATGCGCGCGCGGTCAAGATGTTCTTTCAAATCGCGGGCCTGCTCCATACGGTCGCGCTCGGCCTGCCACTGGGCCGTCATTTCGGTTGACCGTTCCAGCAGGTTAGAAAGTTCGCCTTCCAGCCGTGCCAAACGGTCAATGCTGGCCGCGTCATCTTCTTTTTTCAGAGCCTCTGCCTCGATCTGCAATTGCAGGATCTGACGATCAATCTGATCCAGCTCTTCTGGTTTGCTGTCAACTTCCATGCGCAAACGGCTGGCGGCTTCGTCTACCAGATCAATCGCTTTGTCGGGCAAAAAGCGGTCGGTGATATAACGCTGGCTTAGCGTGGCAGCCGCGACTAGCGCCGAATCGGTAATGCGCACGCCGTGGTGCAATTCATACTTTTCCTTGATCCCGCGCAGGATAGAAATTGTATCTTCCACGGTGGGTTCAGAAATCATCACAGGCTGAAAGCGCCGCGCCAATGCGGCATCTTTTTCCACATATTTGCGGTATTCGTCCAAGGTCGTCGCGCCAATGCAATGCAGTTCCCCCCGCGCGAGAGCGGGTTTGATGAGGTTCGCAGCATCCATCGCGCCATCAGATTTGCCCGCACCGACCAGCGTGTGCATTTCGTCAATGAACAAAATGATCTCACCTTCGGCACTTGTAACTTCGTTCAAAACGGCTTTCAGGCGTTCTTCAAACTCGCCGCGATATTTTGCCCCTGCAATCAGCGCGCCCATATCCAGCGCCATCAGCTTTTTGTTGCGCAAGGATTCAGGCACATCGCCGTCGACAATGCGCAGGGCCAACCCCTCGGCAATTGCGGTTTTTCCAACGCCAGGTTCGCCTATCAGAACGGGGTTATTTTTGGTGCGGCGCGATAGAACCTGCATCGCGCGGCGAATTTCCTCATCCCGGCCAATGATCGGGTCGATCTTGCCCAGTGCTGCCGCCTCGGTCAGATCGCGGGCGTATTTTTTCAGCGCCTCATAACCTGATTCGGCAGATGCAGTATCGGCAGTGCGGCCTTTGCGAATGTCATTGATCGCGGCGTTCAGGTTTTGCGCCGTTACACCTGCGGCCAGCAGCACATCTTTGCTGGGCCCCGCAACCATGCACAGCGCCATAAGGATACGTTCAACAGGCACAAAGCTGTCACCCGCTTTGGTGGCCACTTTTTCCGCCTCGTCCAACACCTTGACCAGCGCTGTATCCATAAAGGGCTGCGCATCGCCCGTGACGCGGGCGATTTTGTTCAGGGCAAGGGTTAGGGCAGACATCACCGCCTCGGGCTGCCCGCCCGATTTGCGAATAAGGTTAGATGCCAGACCCTGATCATCATCCATCAAGGCCTTTAGTAGATGTTCAGGGGATAGTTTTTGGTGATTCTCGCGGATGGCGATGGTTTGCGCGGCTTGCAAAAACCCGCGCGCGCGTTCGGTTAGTTTTTCCAGATTCATGGGTTAGCTCCTTGCAGCACCGCTTGGACGCCCATGATTGGCACGTCCCTTCGGCCTTGGCCCTAATGTGGGTTTAGGCGGGGGCAGATTCAAGACGCTATATCATAGCTGACAAAGGCAAAGGCATCGCCGTTAGGCGACCAGCACGGCACATTTATACTGCCTTGGCCGCCGATAAATTCCATAATGCGGCGGCGGTTTGACCCATCGGGCGCGCAAAGGCACAGCGCCACGGGCAGGTTTGCGGGGTGGCCCAGCGTGCCAGTTGGATAGGCCAAATACAGCAGATGCTGCCCATCGGGCGATGGGTGGGGAAACCAATTTACGTAATCATCTGCAAAAAGCTGGCGTTGATTGCCGCCATCCGCATCCATCACCCAAATCTGCGCATGGCCGCTGCGGTCGCAGTTGTAATAAATGCTTTTCCCATCGGGCGAGAAATCGGGGCCGTCGCAATGCCCCTCGCCGTTGGTTAGGCGCTGCTCTGTGCCGTCAAATTCTTGAATATAAACATCAATCGGCCCCTCCCCACGCGCAGCCACAAAGGCCAGCGTTTGCCCATCGGGCGAGATGCCATGCCACCACGACGGGGCAAGCGGTGTGATTCGCGTCAAATCACCCCCTTCTGCTGGCATAGTGTAGATCAGCGATCCAATCCCTTCGTGGTGGGATGAGATGATATAGCTCTGCCCATCGGGCGTGATGCCATGATCGTTGTTACAGCCGCGCGCGGCGTCATCGGGCATATCCATGGGCACAGGCTGCAAAGCAGGGGCATCCAGCGGCACGCGAAACAGGCGGCCATCGCCGTTGACCAAAAGATAGCTGCCATCGGGCGACCAATTGGGCGCTTCGATATGCCTATTTGTTTCCAGCACAACGCGGGCGCGGCCTTGCGCCATATCCCAGATTTGCAGGCGCGATATCATTCGCGGGTTTTGGGTTTTAGCAGTTTGGCAGGGCGCAGCGCCTCGGCGGCTTTGAACAGGCCGAAGGTTTGGTTGACATAGTTCACCACGCCGCCAATCTGCTCCATATATTTTTGCAGTTCTGGCGTACGCTCTGCCTCGACCACTTGGATCGCGCGGTCTGGGCCGCTTGATTCGAACTGGCAATAAAACAGCGGCTCGCCGCGCTTTAGGATCAGGTCTTTCTTGGTGTCATGCCATTCAAAGGCCCACATCAAAGGGCGCGGCCATGCGTTCAGCGGAAAGCGCCCGCCAAAAATTGTGCCCGGCAGCGGATCGGCGCGGTAATGCAAAAACGCCGAAAGCTGAGTGATATAGACCATTTCATCGGCGATAAAGCAGTAGGGAAGCGAAAGCTGAACCGTAGGGCGGTCAGGAAAGCGCCATTCA
>CAXNEP010000050.1:0-10232 GCA_964200865.1 Cypionkella sp.
ACGGGCAACGCTGGCAATATCATCGCGCAACGTTGCCATTTGCGCCATTACTGCATCATAATCTGCGGCTGCGTTTTTCAAAACTGAGTTTTCTAGTGCCATGTGCCTGCTCCTTGCGGGTAACCGCGCGGCAATGCGCCAGCGCGGAATAAGGCCAGTTTTTCATGGGTTGAAGAGCCGCGCGCTAACACGCCTCAGCCTGCGCAGTTTCTATCGCGTTAGCGTGGCGCAAAACAGAAATAGGGAAAACCAAATATGCGCGCGCTGCAAAAGCCCACCGCCATCAAGCTTGCCATTGGTCTGGGCGGAGTGCTGGTTCTGGTGGGGGCGGTTTGGTGGTGGCAAGCGCGGGCGCAGGCCGCACGTCTGGTTCAGGTAGAGGTGGCCGCGATCAGCGATACCACCCGCCTTTTGGCGGTGAATGGCAAAATTGCGCCCCTAAATGCTGTGGCTATGCGCGTTTCCGTGACGGGCACTGTTTTGCAAGTTTTGGCGAAAGAGGGGGATGTTGTTGCGGTTGGAACCGTGCTGGCCACGCTGGACCCTGGGCTGCAAATTGCCAATGTGGTGCAGGCGCAAACGGCGCTGGCGCAGGGCCAGATTCGCGCCGCCCAAGCGGCGGAAAGCTACGCCCGCGATGCCAAGCTGCGGCAAATCACCTCGCCCACCGTGTTAGAGACCAGCCGCCAGAATGCGGCCAGCGCGGCCCAAGATGTGCTGCGTCTAGATGCGCTCTTGGCGCAGGCCACCATTCAGCTTGGGCGCTTTACGCTAAAGGCACCGATGCGCGGAATAGTGATCAGCGCAGCCGTGGACATGGGGCAGTTGGTAGACCCGTCCAGCCCCCTGTTTACACTGGCCGATGTGTCGGCGCTGGTGGTGGAGGCGAGTGTTGATGAAACCTACGCAAGCCAGATCAAAGCGGGCCAGACGGCGATACTGCAACTGATCGGCACCCGCGCTGTGCTTTCGGGTAAGGTCGCCTTTGTGGCCCCGCGCGTCGACGGTGCCACAGGGGGGCTGGGGGTAAAGCTTGCCTTTGATACGCCAATTCAGGCCCCCGTTGGCCTGACGGTGACCGCCAATATCCTTGTCGATCAGAGCCCTGCCTTGACGGTTCCGCGCAGCGCACTGCAAGAGGGTGGCGTGTTTTTGCTGCAAAATGGCACGGCGCATTGGACAAGCGTGGCCACCATAGAATGGCCCGCTGATCGGCTGATTGTGACCAAGGGCATCGCGGCGGGGGATGTGGTTATCATCACCGCCGAAGGCGTGATCGAAGGCCAACGCGCCACCGCCACCACAGGCGCAAACTGATGCTCTATGCGCTGAAAATCGCGGGGCGGTATCTGACCGCTTCCAAATCGCAAACCGCGCTGTTGGTGGTGGGCGTGGCGCTAGGGGTGTTCATCTTTATCTTTATGTCGGCGCTGATCGGCGGGCTGGCCGAATTTATTCTTGCCCGCACAGCGGGCGATATGGCGCATATCTCCATCGCCGCCGAGGCGGTTGATCCGCCGCAACTAACCGCCCTGAACGGAACGGTTCTGATGGTGTCGCAAAGCGGCACTCAGGCGCAATCGCTGAACGATGCGGCTGCATTCTTGCCCCTGATTGCCGCCCTGCCGCAGGTCAAGGCCGTCTCGCCGCAAATCACAGGGCCTGCCGTGCTGCGCCGTGGTTTGCAGGCGGCACAAGTATCGGTCACAGGGCTGGAAATGGGGCGCGAATCTGCCATCACCAACCTTGCGGGGTATCTTGTGGCGGGGGATGTATCGCTGCGCGCAGGTGCGGTGGTGCTGGGGCAAAGTCTGGTCGATGATCTGCATCTTTCCCTTGGCCAAAGTGTGACCTTGCAATCGAACAATGGCGCAGAGATAACGCTAACCCTTTCGGGCATCTACCAAATTGGCACGGGCGGCGGAATGGATCGCTCCCGCGCCTATGTCAGCCTTGGCACGGCGCGCAGCCTATTTGCCATGCCGCAAAGCCTTAGCCGTATCGAAATTAAGCTGTTCGATCTGTATGCTGCAGATGCTACAGCCGCGCTTATCATCGCGCAAACGGGCCTGCCTGCAACGTCATGGACAAAAGACGGCGCGCAATTGCTAGAGGCGCTGAGCGCGCAGGCGCAAACAGGGTATTTCCTGAAAAGCTTTGCGATGATTTCCATTGTCATCGGCATATCCTCGGCGCTGCTGCTGTCAACCTATCGCCGCCGCCCTGAAATTGGCATCATGCGGGCCATGGGCGCGCCGCGCGGCTTTGTTGTGCTGGTCTTTGTGCTGCAAGGCGCTTTGATTGGGCTGATGGGCGGGCTATTGGGCGCAGGCATTGGCTATGCCTCGCTTTTGCCCTTTCCCACGCGCGATGCGTTTCGTTCGGGCACGCTGCCAATCGATATCACCCAAGGCTCCTATGGGCTGGCCATTTTGCTGACCCTGATCGCGGCAATTGCTGCGTCTATCCTGCCCGCGCGGGCGGCGGCGCGGGTGGATCCTGTTACGGCGATTGGCCAATGATGCTGCTGCAAGTGTCAGATTTGGTGAAAACCTTTGGCACGGGGGATGCCGCCACGCGCGTGCTGCGCGGGCTGAACCTGACCATGGCGCAGGGCGAAATGGCGGCACTGCTGGGCCCGTCTGGGTCTGGGAAAAGCACTTTGCTGACCATTCTGGGCACGCTGATGCAGCCAACATCGGGCGCGCATAAAATGCTGGGGGTGGATTTAACCATGGCGACAGATGCCGAACGGACGCTGTTTCGCAGCCAGCATATCGGCTTTGTTTTTCAATTTCATAACCTGCTGCCAGATTTTACGGCGCTGGAAAATGTGGTCTTTCCCACGGCCATCCGCGCAGGGCGTGAAACCACGGCGGCGCGGGCGCGCGGGGCAGATCTGCTGTCGCGCATGGGGCTGGCCGAACGGATACACTTTCCAACCGCAAACCTATCCGGCGGGCAAAAGCAGCGCGTGGCCGTGGCGCGCGCCCTGATGAACGCCCCCGAATTGGTGCTGGCGGACGAGCCGACAGGCAATCTTGACCGCGCCTCGGCGCTGCAAGTGATGGACTTGATCGGCCAGATCAACCGCGATGAAGGCACGACGTTTCTGATATCCACCCATGACGAAAAAATCGCCGCAACCTGCCCGCGCCAGATTGTGGTGGGCGATGGGCTGGTAACGGGCTAGGGCAAAACGCGCACCGCCCGCCTGCGGGGTGGCAGGGCGGGCGGGCAATCGCGCATCGTACGAGGGGACTTAACCGATGCGGATATGGTTTTCGACAGACCTTGTGCCGGGCGCAGCCCAAGCCGTATCCATCGCCAATTTGCGGGCTTGCAGGTTTTCAACATGCCCGCCCAAGGTAATGGCCCCATCTTTGGCCATCACCGTCACAGTATCAGATTCGAACCAAGCACGGTGCAGGGCATGGCGAATATCGGCAGCCATTTCGCCAGGGTCAACCAAGGGCGTGGCCCCATCCATCACCGCAATTTGGTTGGCAACAGACCGCACCCCCCACAGCGGCTCTACCGCCCAAGCCGCCGCGCGGCGCTGATAATGCTGGGCCACTGTGCCCGAAAGGGTTACATTGCCGCCCTGAACCATCACCTTAACTGCGTCCATTGGCACCGCCCCATCCCATTCCAGCCTGTTCACCGCCGCCGCTGCAATTTCCTCATCTGTGCGCAGGATGTGCGGGGGCAGGCGCACTTCGATTTCTTCGACAATCGCCTTTACACCCTTAACACGGCCCGCCGCCTTTTCGGCCGCCCGCTTTTGCCAATAGCTTTCGACATGGCCCGATAGGGTGACTAAACCGTCGCGCACGGCCACGCCGATATGGTCTGCCACAACCATCGGCTCCCAGTTCAATTCGGCGGTGATGTTTTCTTTGATCGTGTGATCGGTGGTCATGGGTTTGCCTCGCATCTGGGGAAAGGGCGCTGCAATTTCGCGCCTGCGCCTACTTTGCGCCACCCTTGCGGGCAAAGCCCTGATCGGTGTTAGCAACCCTGCGTTTTGCCAGCGGGGCAGGCCTTGCCCATTGCCCAAACACATAAACCGCAGCAAAGGCCGCCGCTGGAACTGCCATCCACAATCCCGAAGACAGCTCAAACCCCAGCAAAGCCCGCGCAGGGGCCAAGGCCATGACCAGCCCAATAATGCTGCCCAGCACACCCAAAACCACAAACAACGTGCGATTGGGTCGCAAAAATCCCGCCCAAAAGCCGCGCGTGCTGGCGCGGTTCACAAAAATCAGCGCCGCAATCGCGCAGACCAGTGAAACAAAGGTCAACGCGCGAATTTCCCCATCGGGCAGGCCCGCCCGCAGCGCCGCCTCGTAAACGCCAGCGCTGGCCAAAAAGGCAAACAGGCCTTGCAGCAGGCTGGCGCGGGCGGTTTTGGGGCTAAGAAGCGCCTCATTCGCAGGGCGCGGGGGCGCGCGCATTTGATCGGGGCTAGATTTTTCGGCTTCAAACACAAAGGCCGAAACAGGGTCGATGATCATCTCTAAAAGCGCGATATGAATGGGGCCAAACAGCAGCGGCGCGCCTGTTAGCAGTGGCAATAGGGCAAGCCCCGCAATGGGCACATGCACCGCCCCAAGGTGATAGTGGTGATAATTGCGCCAAAATTATCATCCAGCAGCACAATCTGCGCCGCCTCGCGGGCCACATCGGTGCCGCGCCCGCCCATGGCAATGCCAATATGCGCGGCCCGCAGCGATGGCGCGTCATTCACCCCGTCGCCCGTCATGGCAACAATTTCGCCATTGGCGCGCAGGGCCTGCACAATGCGTAGCTTGTCCAATGGGGTGATGCGGGCGAAAATTTGCGCGGTCGCGACTGCTTTGCGCAGTTGCTTGTCAGACAAACCCTTCAGCGTTTCGCCCGTTAGAACATCGCCCGCCTTCAGCCCCGCCTGCGCCGCAATCGTGCGCGCTGTGGCTGGATGATCGCCCGTAATCATCACCACCCGAATGCCTGCACTCGTGGCGATTTTTACTGCACCCGCCACGCCTTTGCGCAGCGGGTCAGCCAGCCCCACCAGCCCGACAAACGCAAAATCAAACCCTGTCATGTTCTGGGGCAAATCGGTTGGCGCTTTGGCAACCGCCACGGCCAAAACCCGCAACCCTTGGGCGGCCATGGCATCGACGTCTTTTTGCAACGCACCCTTGGGCAAATGGCACAGCGCGGCAATCGCCTCTGGCGCGCCTTTTGCATAAGCGTGACTTGTGCCCTTAATGTGCCAAACCTGCGTCATGGCCAGTAAGGCATGGCTAAAGGGATAAGTTTTCAAAAGCCGCCCCTTGGGCTGCGGGCAAAGCTGCAAGAACGCCTTTTCCATCGGGTCGAACGTTAGGGCGGGGCAGGCCAAACTGCCCGCCAGCGCAAGTGCGGCAAAATCTGGCGGCGCGTTGCCATCCACCGCCGTGCTGCGCCCATCGGCCAAAACCATCGCCGCGATTTGCATTTTGTTTTGCGTCATCGTCCCCGTCTTGTCGCTGCACAAAACGGTCGCCGCGCCCAAGGTTTCAATCGCAGATGCGCGCCGCGTCAGCACCCCTACCCACGACATGCGGCGCGCGCCCATCGCCAGAAACACCGCCATCACCATAGGAAATTCTTCGGGCAGCATCGCCATGCCCACGGCAATGCCCGCCAGCAGCGCTGCCAAAGGATCACTGCCGCGCAGGAACAATTGCAGCAGCACAACGGCCAAACTTACCGCGCCCCCAATCGCGGCAAACCACCACACCAACCGCCGCATCTGGCGCTGCAAAACGGGGGCATCAAAATTGGGCGCAGCCAATGCCGCGCCAATTTTGCCAATCTCACTGCGCGGGCCAGTGGCGGTAACGTGGGCCAACCCAGCGCCGCCCACCACCAAACTACCCGAAAACACCTGCGCATTCTGCCCGCCAAAGGCCAGATGCTGCGGTGCCGATTCGCCCGTCAGCAGCGAGGTGTCTACCGTTACCTCTGCCCCATCTGCCAATGCCCCATCTGCCGCAATGCGGCGGCCCTCAATCAGCATCAGCGTATCGCCAACCACCACCTCGCGCGCGGGTATGTCCAGCACCTCCCCATCGCGCAAAACGCTGGCCTTTGGGCTGGTCAAATCGCGCAGCGCGGACAAAACCCTTTCGCTGCGTGCCTGTTGAAATACCGTTATCCCAATGGAAAGGCAGGCAAATACCGCCAAAGACAGCGCTTCGGGCAGGCTGCCAAGGGCAAAGTAAACCCCGCCACCCACCAACAACAGAACCAACATCGGCTCTTTCAGCACATCCAAAACCACCGCCAAAATCCCGCGCTTGGGCGGCTGGGGCAAATCGTTGGGGCCGTCTTTGGCCAAACGCTGTGCGGCCTGTCGGGCGGTCAACCCCTGCTCAATCGGCATTATAGCAGCGGTTTGTGTGGGCATTATCGGGCCTTTCTGCGGCAGCGGGGCAGGGGCCTTGCCCCCAGGCCCAGCGCTTGCCTGATATTTGCGCGCGGGCGGCTGATGCAGATTAGGGCAAGCCGCGCTGCATTGCGGCAAGGTTGCACAATCGCGGCGGTAAAGCTGGGGCGCTGCGCCTTTGCAAGGCCGCCGTCAAAAGGAATGAACCCATGAAAACACCATCGCATCTATTTGCCCTAGCTGGCGCGCTTGCCATTGCAGGCTGTACCTATAACACCCCCACCCAAACCAACCCGACAGATGGCGCTATTCTGGGCGGCATCACAGGCGCGGCGCTGGGCAGCATGATTGGCGATGACACGCAATCGGCCATTGTCGGCGGCGTGATTGGTGCGGCCATTGGCGGTGCTATTGCGCAAAACATGGCCAACCAAGAGGCCGAGCTGAACCAAGACCTTGCAGGCAGCGGCGCACGGGTGATCAATACGGGCAGCCAACTGCGCGTGATCCTGCCCGAAAATGTGACCTTCGCCACGGGTTCTGCAACCGTGGCCGAAGCCTTCCGCGGCTCGCTGCGGTCGGTCGCCAATATTCTGCGCAAATACCCTGATACCAAAGTGCGCGTAGTGGGCCACACCGACAATGTCGGCACTGACGCGATCAACACCCAGCTCAGCTGGGATCGCGCCAATGCGGTCAGCCGCATTTTGGTCAGCAACGGTGTAGACCATACCCGCGTCACCTATTCGGGCCACGGATCGAACGAGCCGATTACATCGAATTCCACCGCCGTGGGCCGCGCGCAAAACCGCCGGGTCGAGATTGTCATCACCCCCACCAACTGACGCCAGCACACAGCACATACTGCCTGGCCCTTTGGGCTGGGCAACCCTGTTTCGAAAGGCGCTGATATGCCCAATCCCCCACCAGATGTGCCCAGCAAATGGCACTTTCCCAATGCCTTTACCATTCTGTTTGCCCTGATCGTTTTGGTGGCGGGCCTGACATGGATTATCCCTGCGGGCCGTTATGCGCGCGCGCCGTCCGAGTTGTTGGGCAAAGATGTGCCCATTGCAGGCACCTACGCGCCAACAGATGCCACGCCGCAAGGGTTTTTCGATGTCATCATGGCCCCCATTGCGGGGTTTTATGACCCTGCCAGCTATGCCGCCAATGCCATTGACGTGGCGCTGTTTGTGCTGGTGATTGGCGGGTTTATCGGGGTTGTCACCGCCACAGGCGCCATTGACACGGGCATAAGGCGGGCGATGACGGGCCTGAAAGGGCGCGAGATTTGGATGATTCCCTTCCTTATGGCCCTGTTCGCGCTGGGCGGCACCACCTATGGCATGGCCGAGGAAACGCTGGCCTTTTACGGCATATTGATCCCGGTGATGATCGCGGCGGGTTATGATGCGCTGGTGGGTGTTGCGGTGATTATGCTGGGCGCTGGTATTGGCGTTTTGGGATCCACCATCAACGCCTTTTCCACCGTGATAGCATCCGATGCCGCAGGCGTTAGCTTTGCCGAAGGCATGGGACTGCGGCTGGTGATCTTGGGCCTGACGTGGCTGGCATCGGTGGCCTTCGTCATGCGCTATGCCGCCCGCGTCAAAGCCAACCCTGCGCAATCTTTGGTGCAAGATTTGCACAAGGGCCATCTGGCGCATTTTGGCGCAGCGCAGCAGGGCGCGGCCTTTACGGGCCTGCACAAAATTGTCCTTATCCTATTTGCCGCCACCTTTGCCGCCATGATCTGGGGCGTATCGGTGGGCGGCTGGTGGATGGCGCAAATGTCGGCGCTGTTCCTAATCTCGGCCAATTGTATTGGCCTCATCGCCCGCTTGGGCGAAGTGCGCCTGATCGAGGCATTTCTGGGCGGTGCCAAAGATTTGCTGGGCGTGGCGCTGGTGATCGGCCTTGCGCGCGGCATTGTCGTGATTATGGACGCGGGCCAAATTACCGACACCATTTTGCACAGCGCCGAAGTGGCCGTTACGGGTCTGCCCGATGCGGCCTTTATCAGCGTGATTTATTTGGTCGAGGTGGGGATGTCGTTCTTTGTGCCCTCTACCTCTGGCCTTGCAGTGCTATCGATGCCCATTTTGGCCCCGATGGGCGATTTTGCAGGCGTGCCGCGCAGCCTTGTGGTCACGGGGTTTGCCACGGCCAGCGGCTGGGTCAACCTGATCACGCCCACCTCGGCAGTGGTGATGGGCGGTCTGGCCATTGGCCGCGTGCCCTATCAACGCTGGCTGCGCTTTATCTGGCCGCTTTTGCTGGCGCTGACGGTGATCGTCATGGCCGCGCTGACCCTTTCCACCCTTATTGCGTAGGTGCCCAGTATGCCCCCCCTTTATGGCGTGTCGTCCGAAGCGGGCATACTGCGCCGCGTTATGGTTCACGCCCCTGGCCGCGAGATTGAACGCCTTACCCCTACCAACCGCGAGGCGCTGCTGTTTGACGATGTGCTATGGGCCAAACAGGCGCGGATCGAGCATATGACCTTTGTCGATACCCTGCGCGCGCGCGGCATCGAAGTGGTGGTGTTTCGCGATGTGCTGATCGAAACCTTGGCAATCCCCACCGCGCGCGACTGGATTTTGCAGGCGCGTATCAATGACGATAGCGTGGGCGTTGGCCTTGCCGAAGATTTGCGCGCTTGGGCCATGCAGGCGGGCGGCGATGTGCTGGCCGATGTGCTGATCGGCGGGATGAGCCGCGCCGAAATTCCCATACCCATCGCAGGCGTTGTGGCCCCCATGCTGGCCGCGCAAGACTTTTTGCTGGCCCCCCTGCCCAACCAAATATTCACCCGCGACACCACGTGCATGATCTACGGCGGCACCACGCTAAACCCCATGTTCTGGCCCGCGCGGCGGTGGGAAACGCTGAATGCCGCCGCGATCTTTCGCTTTCACCCCGATTTTTCCGAATTGCCCGTGATCTGGGGCGATCCGCTGATTGGCCATGGCGCGGCATCATTGGAGGGGGGCGATGTGATGCCCATTAGCAACCGCACCGTTCTGGTTGGCATGGGCGAGCGTTCCAGCCCCCAAGCCGTGGGCCAACTGGCCCGCGCCCTGTTTGCGCGCGGCGAGGTGGACAGCGTGATTGCCTGCCAATTCCCGCGCGGGCGTTCGGCGATGCATCTGGACACGGTCTTTACCTTTTGCGACCGCGATTTGGTGACTGTTTTTGCCGAAGTGACCGATGCCATTGCCTGCTTTACCCTGCGCCCCGAAGCGCAAGGTAAAGTGTCCGTCACCGCAGAAGAAGCGCCATTTTTGCAGGTGGTCGCCGCTGCGCTGGGCCTGAAATCCCTGCGCGCCATCCCAACGGGCGGCGATACCTACGAGGCGCAGCGCGAACAATGGGATGATGCCAACAACCTGCTCTGCATCAGCCCTGGCGTGGTAATTGGCTATGACCGCAACAGCCATTCCAACACGCTGCTGCGCAAAGCAGGCATTGAAGTTATCACCATTCCCGGCGGCGAGCTGGGGCGCGGGCGCGGCGGGGCGCATTGTATGTCCTGCCCGCTGCTGCGCGATGCTGTTTGAAAGGCGAACATATGCCGCATAATCTGCACGGGCGCAGCCTGCTGACGCTGCTGGATCTAACACCCAAAGACGTTTTTTTCCTGCTGGACTTGGCCGCCAGCCTAAAAGCCGCCAAGGCCACGGGAAATGAGACGCCCCATCTGCGCGGCAAGAACATCGCGCTGATCTTTGAAAAAGATAGCACCCGCACCCGCGCCGCGTTCGAGGTGGCCGCCCATGACCAAGGCGCGCATGTCACCTATCTTGGCCCA
>CAXNEP010000051.1:0-10089 GCA_964200865.1 Cypionkella sp.
AGCAGCATCAAATCGCCAGGCGCAATATCGGCGCGCAAACTGCCAGCGGCGTTTGTGGCAATAAGGTCATGCGCGCCCAAGTCGCGCAGCACCTCTAACGCAAACCGCATGGCAGATGGGTTACCGTTTTCATAGTAATGTTCGCGCGCGCCAAAAATCGCCACGCGCACGCCTTCCAGATTGCCGATGACCAAGTTGGGGTTATGGCCCGAAACGCCCACATGGGGAAAGCCGTCTAATTCCGCATAGGGAATAGCAACCCCATCCACAGCGCCCGCCAAATGGCCAAGGCCTGACCCAAGAATAAGGCCCAGCTTCACAGGCGCATCACCCGCGCGGGCGCGGATTTTGGCGGCTAAATCAGCGCTCTTTGACATAAGGCTCGCCTCCTGCGCGGGGCGGAATCGCCTTGCCCACAAAACCTGCCAGAACGATGACGGTCAAAATATAAGGCAGCGCATCCAAGAACGGGACGGGAATGGCCACGCGTGTCATGCTTTCCACCACATCGGGCCGCAGGGCAAGGGCCTGCAAAAACCCAAACAGCAGCGTTGCCCAGAGTGCGGCCCAAGGCCGCCATTTGGCGAAAATAAGCGCTGCCAGCGCGATATACCCGCGCCCTGCCGTCATTTCGCGGCCAAAGCCCGCTTGCAGGCCAGTGGACATATAGGCACCCGCCAAACCGCACAGAACGCCCGCGATGATTACGGCGCTAAAGCGCAGCCGCACCACCGACACGCCAGCCGTATCAACAGATGCAGGGTTTTCCCCCACTGCACGCAGACGCAGGCCAAAGCGTGTGCGATACAGAACCCACCACGATATCGGCACCAAGGCCAGCGCGACATAAACCAAAATCGTATGGCCCGAGATCACCTCGGCATAAAACGGCCCCACAATGGGTACAGCGCCCAGCGTTTCGGCAAAGGGCAAATCGATATTGGCAAAGCGCGCCGCGCCTTCCAGTGGCGGCGTGCGCCCGCCTTGGCCAAACATGCTTTCGGCAATCAGAACAGTGATGCCAGAGGCGACGAAATTCAGCGCAACGCCTGCAATCAGTTGATTACCGCGAAAGGTGATCGAAGCAATGCCATGCACTGCTGCGAACAAAAGCGAGCCGAAAATAGCGGCGATCAGACCCAACCACACCGAACCTGTCACGGCGGCCACAGCGCCCGCGCTCATCGCGGCCATCAGCATTTTGCCTTCTAGGCCAATGTCAAAAATGCCCGCGCGTTCGGAAAACAGGCCCGCAAGGCAGGCCAGCAGCAAGGGCGTTGCAAAACGCAGGGCGGTATCGCTGATTTGCAGGAAAGTTGCGAAATCCATCACGTCGCCCCTTTTTTGGCAAAGAACATCCCCAGAAGCATCCGCACCATCTGGTCGAGCGCGCCTGTGAACAGAATGACCAGGCCCTGCACCACCGTGCGCAATTCAATCGGAATGTCGGTTTCCAGCCCCAATGCCGCGCCGCCTTGGAACAAAAAGCCAAAAAGAACCGCCGCCAAGAAAATGCCCAGCGGGTGGTTTCGCCCCATAAGCGCCACGGCAATACCGATAAACCCAGCGCCAGAGGCGGAATTTTGCACCAGCCGTTCCGCCTGTCCCATCACATTGTTGATCGCCATCAGCCCCGCCAGCGCGCCCGATATCAGCATCGCAATCATAATGATGCGCAGCGGCGAAATACCCGCATAAACAGCCGCCTTTTCCGATTTGCCAAAGGCGCGGATCGCGTAGCCAAGCCGCGTGTGCCACAGCATCACCCAGACCAAAACACAGGCCAAAATGGCGATGAAAAAGGTCACATTGGCGGGCACTTGTTGATACATTGGCAGGCCTTCGGCGTTCAGCCGTGGCAGGCCATCCGCGCCGAAACGTTGGAAAAGCCCCTGCAAAATAGGGATTTCTTGAAACTGCGGCAGATGCGCGCCGCTTGGGAAATTGGCTGAAGCAGGGTCCATTTGCCCATCGGGGCGCAGCACGTTGACCAGCAGGTAAATCAGCAATGCCGCTGCGATATAGTTGAACATGATCGTGGTGATCACGATATGGCTGCCGCGTTTGGCCTGCAAATAGGCGGGTATTGCCGCCCATGCCGCACCAAACAGGGCCGCGCCAAACATGGCGGCAACCAGCGCAATCGTCCAATGCGGCCACGGCAGGGCAAGGCAAACCAGCGCCACGCCAAGGCCGCCCAGTTGCGCCTGCCCTTCGCCGCCAATATTGAACAGCCCCGCATGAAAGGCCACCGTTACCGCCAGCCCCGTGAAAATGAACGAGGTCGCGTAATACAGCGTATAGCCCCAAGCATAGCTAGACCCCAGCGCGCCATTGACCATCACCGTCAGCGCCTGCATGGGGCTTTGGCCAATGGCCAGCAAAACGCCCGCCGAAACCAGTGCCGCCAGCGTTAGGCTGATCAGCGGCACAAGGCCGACATCGGCCCAAGTGGGAAGTTTGGTCATCTCGCCCCCATCCCCGCCATCATCATGCCCAGTTCCCGCTCATTCGTTTGGGCGGGCAGGCGTTCGCCCATGATCTGCCCGTCAAACATAACAAGCACGCGGTCGGATAGGGACATAATCTCGTCCAATTCCACCGACACCAGCAGAACGGCCTTGCCGGAATCGCGCAAGGCGATGATTTGTTTATGAATAAACTCAATCGCGCCAATATCCACGCCGCGCGTGGGCTGGCCGATTAGCAACAGATCGGGGTTGCGATCCATCTCGCGCGCGACGACGATTTTTTGCTGATTGCCGCCAGAAAAGCTTTTCGCGGGCAGCGCGGGAATGGGGGGGCGCACATCATAGGTGGCCATTTTGGCGGCGGTGTCAGCGCGCAGCGCATCGTTGTCCATCAACCATGCGTTTTTCTGATAGCGCGGATCATCGTGATAACCAAAGCCGACGTTTTCCCACGCGGTGAAATCCATAATCAGGCCCAGCGATTGGCGGTCTTCGGGCACATGGGCTATGCCAGCCACGCGCCGCGCTTTGCCATTCGCGCGCGGCCCCGTTAGCGGCAGTTCGGCCCCGTTCAAAACAACAACACCGGTGGCGGCTGCAATGCCGCCCAAGGCTTCCAGCAGTTCGGATTGCCCATTGCCCGCCACGCCAGCAATGCCCAAAATCTCGCCCGCGCGGATGTCAAACGACACGCCTTTCAGGCGCGTCACACCATGCTCGTCCTTCACAGCCAAATCTTTGACAGACAAGATAATGTCGCCAACCTTGGCAGGGTTCTTGACCACTTCCAGCAGCACCTTACGGCCCACCATCAGCTCGGCCAAGGATTCGGGCGAGGTTTCGGCAGTTTTCACCGTGGCCACCATCGTGCCGCGCCGCATCACTGAAACATTATCGGTGGTTTCCATGATTTCGCGCAGTTTATGGGTGATCAGAACAATGGTTTTGCCCTGATCGCGCAGGCCGCGCAGAATGCGGAACAGATGGTCGGCCTCATCAGGGGTTAGAACGCCTGTGGGTTCGTCCAAAATCAAAATCTCGGCTTGGCGGTACAGCGCCTTTAGAATTTCGACGCGCTGCTGATGGCCCACCGACAGATCTTCGATCAAGGCGTCGGGGTCGACATCCAGTTCATATTCGCGCGACAGATCGCCCAAAATCTTACGCGCCTTGGCCAAGCTGGAGTTTAGCATCGGGCCATCTTCGGCCCCCAAAATGACATTTTCCAAGACGGTAAAATTTTGCACCAATTTGAAATGTTGAAACACCATACCAATGCCCGCACGAATCGCGCTTTGGCTATCGGGGATGGTAACAGGCGCGCCATTGACCAAAATCTGGCCCGAATCGGCGCGGTAAAATCCATACAGAATCGACATCAACGTCGATTTGCCAGCGCCATTTTCGCCGATGATCCCGTGGATCGTGCCGCGCGGAATGGCGATGTTGATATCTTTGTTGGCCTGAACAGACCCAAAGGCCTTGGATATGCCTTTTAATTCAATAGCATAGGGTGAAGCGGGGGCGGCAGTTGCCTGCCGCCCCCCCAAATCTGCGCTTGGCATTAGAACGTGGCCGCAGGGCAGGTGTTGTCGGACATATAGTCGTGCACCTTCAGCGTGCCTGCCTTGATGTCAGCGGCTGCTTTGTCAACAGCGGCCTGCATTTCTGGGGTTACCAAGGATGCGTTGTTTTCGTCCATCGCATAGCCCACGCCGTCAGCGGCCAAGTCCATTACGGTCACGCCCGACTTCATTTCGGTGCCTTCTTTGAACGCGTTATATACAGCCACGTCCACACGCTTTAGCATCGAGGTTAGAACCTTGCCTGGGTGCATGTAGTTTTGGTTGCTGTCCACGCCGATCGACAGGATGCCTTCGTCGGCAGCAGCCTGCAGAACGCCAACGCCCGTGCCACCAGCGGCAGCATAGATCACGTCTGCGCCTTGGGCTTTTTGCGCCTTGGCCAGTTCCGCGCCTTTTACAGGGTCGTTCCAAGCGGCAGGGGTGGTGCCCGTCATGTTCAGAACCACTTTCGCATCAGGCTTTACCGCCAAAACGCCTTGGGCATAGCCGCAACCAAAACGGCGGATCAGCGGAATGTCCATGCCGCCGATGAAGCCAACGGTGTTGGTTTTCGATGCCAGACCAGCCATCATGCCTACCAAATAGCTGCCCTGATCTTCGGTGAAGACCACCGATTTCACGTTGGGCTGATCAACAACCATGTCGATGATCGCAAATTTGGTGTCGGGGAAGTCGGCTGCAACTTTGTTCAGCACGTCGCCAAAGGCAAAGCCCGTCATCACAACTGGGTTAGCACCAGCTTCGGCCAGGCTACGCAGGGCCTGCTCGCGCTGAGCTTCGTCTTGCATTTCCAGTTCTTTAAACTTGCCGCCTGTTTCGGTTGCCCATTTCTGTGCGCCGTTAAAGGCCGCTTCGTTGAACGACTTGTCAAATTTGCCGCCAAGGTCAAAAATGATCGCAGGTTCAGCAGCAACGGCAGGTTCAACAGCAGCAGTTGCTGCGGGGGCGGCCGGCGCCTCGGTTGCGGCAGGGGCTGCGGGTGCTTCGGCGGCAGCTTCTGGCGCGGGGGCGGTGGTGCCCAAATAGTTATAGCCAACGATACCAAGGGCCGCCACTGCCACAACGGCAGCTAGAATTTTCGGATTCATGGAATTCCTCCAGTTTGGTTTTTCTAATTTTCGCGCACGGGCCGAAAGGCCCGCGCTGTCACCGTACGCAATTTAGGGGGCAGTAATAAGGAATCGTCAACCAGAATCTTGCAATTTTCTGCGCCATTCTTGTGCAGATGGTCAAAAATCTGGCCTGTCACGGCATAGTGCTGTTAAAGCGCGCACACCATCACAAGGGCGTCTATGGATGTGCAATCTGGGCCAGTATAATAGGCACGGCGCAGGCCCGATTGGGTAAATCCACATGCCTGATACAGCGCTATGGCGGGGGCATTGGTGGCGGCCACCTCTAAAAAGGCTGTCTGCGCGGCTTTTTGACGTGCAACGTCGCAAAATTGGGCAATAAGCGCGCGGCCAATGCCTTGGCGGCGGTGATTTGGGTCAACGGCGATTGTCAGCAGTTCGGCCTCGCCCGCGACGGCTTGGCCCAGCAAAAAGCCATCCGGCCCATTTAGGGCAAAGCTGTGCGGGTTCGCCAGAATTTGCGCAATTTCTGCCGCAGACCATGGGCGCGGGGTGGTGAAACATCGGCCATGCAGGCGCGCCATGTCGTCGATGTTCAGGGTCATGGCAAGATGACGGGTGGCGGATCGCTGGGCGGGGCAGCATCGGCGGGGCGCAGATAAAACGGGGCGGGGCGGGGCTGATCTTGGCCCATTCGACCCGCTGCAATCTGCGCAATGGCAAGGGCCAGACGTGCGGGCGATAGGGTTTCCATCTGCACAATTGGCGCGCCTTGTGGTGGCGCGTCCAGCAGTTCGGAGGGGCTGGTTTTGCCAAAACGCTGCGCATAAACCTGCCCACGCGGGGCGGGAATAGTGACATAGAAATCATTAAGATCAGTGCCTTGCGCCCGCGCATCAAAACCTGTGATCCCTATAGCGGGAATATCAAGCCCCAAGGCCAGCCCCCGCGCCAAGGCCACCGAAATGCGAATGCCCGTGAAATTGCCAGGGCCTACCCCAACCCCAATTGCTGCGAAATCTGCCCATGTCAGCCCCGTGCTTGACATCATTTCTTCGATCATCGGCAGCAGGCGTTCAGCTTGGCCTTTGGCCATTTCCTCGCTGGCTACAATGGGCGGGTGCGCACCACCCTGCCAATAAATCGCCGCCGCGCAATGCGCGCCCGATGTATCAAAGGCAAGGATGGGCGGCACGTTCAGGCTGATTTAGGCAGCCACAGGCCGCACTTCCAACACTTCGGGAATGTAATGGCGCAGCAGGTTTTCGATGCCCATTTTCAGCGTAAGTGTGGACGATGGGCAACCTGCACATGCACCCTTCATGTTCAGATAGACCACACCGCGATCAAACCCGTGAAAGGTAATATCGCCGCCGTCTTGGGCGACAGCAGGGCGCACGCGGGTATCCAGCAGTTCCATAATCTGGCGCACAACATCGCCATCAGGCCCGTCATGTGCGGTATGTGCGGCCTGCGCGCCGCCTTCCATAACAGGCGCGCCCGACTGGAAATGTTCCATAATCGCGCCCAAAATGGCGGGTTTGATATGGTTCCATTCGGCGGCTTCGCCCTTGGTCACTGTTACAAAATCAGTGCCCAAAAAAACGCCCGTCACCTGCCCCGTGGCAAAAATGCGCTTGGCCAAGGGCGAGGTTGCCGCCGCATCGGCACTGGGAAAATCGGCGGTGCCCATATCAAGCACTTCTTGCCCAGGCAAGAATTTCAGCGTGGCTGGGTTTGGCGTGGATTCTGTCTGGATGAACATCTGATAATCTCCGACTGTTATACTCAATTATGCAGGCGCACCAGCAAAGTCAAGTTTGGAATTATTCTAAACTGAAACAGCGCGCCGCGCCAGCAGGGTTTTGCGCGCAAAGGCCAAAAGGAACATTCCCGACAGCAGTAAGATAATCGTCGGCGCGGGGGCCGAGTTTAACCAAAAGCTGGCGTAAACCCCGCCAATCATCGCGGCCCATGTGATTAGCGTGGCCACCAGCATCATGCTGGCAAAGCGGCGCTCCAGCAAATAGGCAATCGCGCCCGGTGCAATCATGAGCCCAATAGCCAGAATCAGCCCCACGGCCTTTAATGTGGCCACAATTGTCGCCGACAGCAGCACCAAAAACCCGTAATGCAAAAGGTTCACGTTCAGGCCCAGCGCGCGGGCGCTGGCGGGATCAAACGCGTGCAGCAGCAAACTGCGCCATGTCAGCGCCAGCGAGGCCAAAACCAGCGCCGCAATCACCGCAAGCTGCGCCAAATCTGCGCCATTGATGCCAAGAATATTGCCAAACAGAATATGATCCAAATGCAGATCAGATTCGATCTGCGTGTACAAAACCATGCCAAAGCCAAACAGGCCAGAAAAGACAATACCCATCACCGTATCTTGTTTGATGCGACTGTTGTCGCGCAGATAGCCAATCGCCACCGCGCTGAACATGCCCGCCAAAAACGCCCCCAGCAACAGCGGCAGGCCCGCGATATAGGCCAGAACAATGCCCGGCAGTGTGGCGTGGGCAATCGCATCGCCCATCAACGACCAGCCTTTCAGCACCAGATAGCACGACAGAATTGCAGTGGGCGGGGCAAGGATGAACGCGGCCCAAAAGGCATTTTGCATGAAGGGAAAGTGAAAAGGCAGGAACAGATCGCTCATGCGCGCCCCGCCCTCCACACCGCAAGCCGCCCATGTTTGGGGGCGAAAACAAAGGCTGCCAGAAACACCAAAGTTTGCAGACAAATAATCAGCCCGCCCGTGGCCCCATCTAGAAAATAGCTGGCATAGGCCCCCAGAAAGGACGTGCCCGCACCAATGGCGACTGAGAGAATCAAAATATGGCCAAAGCGGTCTGATAGCAGATAGGCCGTGGCCCCAGGGGTGACCAACAGCGCCACCACCAAAAACGCACCCACAGTTTGCAAAGCCGCCACGCAAGATGCCGCCAGCAGGGCAAAGAAAATACCCTTCAGCAGCATAGGGTTAAGGCCGATAGATCGCGCATGGCTTTCATCGAAAAACACCACCAGCAGCGCGCGCCACAGCACCAGCAAAACGCCCAGCGCCACCACACCTATGCCAACAAGCTGCACGGTATCTTCGGGCGAGATGGCCAGAATATTGCCAAAAATGATGGACCGCACATCAATCGGCGTGGGGGATACCGAGATCATGAACAGCCCCATCCCAAAAAAGGCCGTGAACACCACGCCAATCACCGCGTCTTCCTTTAGCCCCGTGCGGGCGGTGAAAAACAACATGGCCGCTGCCGCCAAACCGCCGCTGGCAAATGCGCCCAGCGCAAGCGGCAGGCCCAGCATATAGGCCCCCGCCACACCCGGAACGATGGCGTGCGATAGGGCATCGCCGATCAGCGACCAGCCTTTCAGCATCAAAAACGCCGACAAAAACGCACATAGCGCCCCGACAAGGGCGGAAACCACCATCGCGTTTGTCATATAGCCATAGCTGAACGGTTCAAACATCAGCCGCCATCCCGCGTTTGGGTGCGCTGATCGTAAATCACCATAGGGCGTTCGTCATCTGTTAGAATGGTGACATGGCGCGCATCGTCATCATCATGCAGGCTGGCACCGCCCAGCACGAAATGGCGCAGCACCCCGCCAAAGGCCGCTTGCAGATTGTCTTGGGTGAAAATCTGCACGGTGGGGCCATAGGCCAAAACTGTTCCCTTGACCAAGATCACCTGATCGCAAAATTCAGGCACCGACCCAAGGTTATGGGTGGATACCAGCATCACCCGCCCTTCGCCCCGCAATTCGCGCAACAGGGCAATAATCGCCTCTTCGGTTTGCACATCAACGCCTGTAAACGGCTCGTCCAGCAAAATCACTTGGCCATTTTGGGCCAGCGCGCGGGCAAGGAAGACCCGCTTGCGCTGCCCGCCTGACAATTCGCCAATCTGGCGGTGGCGATATTCGGCCATGCCCACGCGGGCCAGCGCGTCATCCACCGCCGCCCGGTCGGCGGCGCGGGGGCGGCGCATGATGCCCATATGGCCATAGCGCCCCATCATCACCACATCTTCCACCAAAACGGGGAAAGACCAATCTACTTCCTCGGCCTGCGGCACATAGGCGACAAGCCCCGCCTTCAGCGCGTCTTTCACCGAATGTCCAAGCAGCGAGATTTGGCCTGTTGCGGTCGGCACAAAGCCCATGATTGCCTTGAACAGCGTCGATTTGCCTGCCCCATTCACCCCTACCAGCGCCGCAATCGTGCCTTTGGGAATGGCAAAGCTGGCGTCTTTCAGCGCGGTAAGCCCATTGCGATACCGCACCGACAGGCCATCTGCCCATAGGCCCGCTTCGGCCTTTTGCACGGCGGTTAGGGTCACTTTGCGCCCTCTGTCAGCCCATCGACAACCGTCTGCGTGGTCACGCGCAACAGGTCGGCATAGCTGGGCACGGGGCCATCGGCAGCAGATAGACTGTCGACATACAACACCCCGCCAAAGCGCGCGCCCGTTTCGCGCGCCACCTGCTGGGCGGGGTCGTTATTGACTGTGCTTTCGCAGAACACGGCAGGAATGGCGTTTTCGCGCACCACATCAATCACGCTGCGCACCTGCTGCGGTGTGCCTGTGGCATCGGCGTTTATCGGCCAAAGATAGGCCTCGCGCAGGCCCAAATCGCGCGCCAAATAGCTAAACGCCCCTTCGCAAGACACAAGCCAACGCTGCGCATCAGGAATGGCATCGATCTTGGCCTTTAGGGGTGCGATTTCGGCGGTAAGCTTGGCCTTATAGGCGGCGGCATTGGCGGCGTAATCGGCAGCATTGTCAGGATCGCCCGATGACAGGGCTTTTGCGATATTATCGATGTAAATCATTGCGTTATCCAGCGACATCCATGCATGGGGGTTTGGTTTACCTTCATACGACCCCGCGCTGATCGGCATGGACGCAATGCCATCGGACAGCACGGCGCTGGGAATAT
>CAXNEP010000052.1:0-9816 GCA_964200865.1 Cypionkella sp.
GATCAGGCCGTGCTGGACGCATTCGGCATATCGCCCGCGCCAAAGCCAAACCTTGCCCGCTGGGAAGATGTGATGGACCGCCTGACAAACGCCGAAGGTCAGGTGCGCGTGGCAATCGTCGGCAAATACACCCAACTGGAAGACGCCTATAAATCAATAGCCGAGGCGTTGACCCATGGCGGCATGGCAAACCGCACCCGTGTCAAAGCCGAATGGATCGACGCCGAGATTTTTGAACGCGAAGACCCCGCGCCATATTTGGAAAACTTTGATGCCATTCTAGTCCCAGGCGGTTTTGGTGAACGCGGCACCGAAGGCAAAATCAAAGCCGCCCAATTCGCGCGCGAGAAAAAGGTGCCATACTTGGGCATCTGTCTGGGGATGCAAATGGCGGTGATTGAATCTGCACGCAATCTGGCAGGGGTCGCCAATGCAGGGTCAGAGGAATTCGATCTCGAGGCAGGGGCCAAGCGGTTTACCCCCGTGGTGTACCACCTGAAAGAATGGGTGCAGGGCAACCACGTTGTTGCGCGCAAACTGGGCGATGACAAAGGCGGCACTATGCGTCTGGGGGCCTATTCGGCCACGCTGACGGCAGGTTCGCGCGTCGCGCAAATTTACGGCTCCACCGCCATCGAGGAACGCCACCGCCACCGCTATGAAGTGGATATGCGGTATAAAGACCAGCTAGAGGCCTGCGGGCTGATGTTCTCGGGCCTCTCCCCCGACGGCAAACTGCCCGAGATTGTCGAGGTCAAAGACCACCCGTGGTTTATTGGGGTTCAGTTTCATCCAGAGTTGAAGAGCAAACCGTTCGCCCCGCATCCGCTGTTTGCGGATTTTGTAAGGGCGGCGGTCGAGGGGGCACGGTTGGTTTAGGGGGGTGGCCACGGGCCAAACGCCAAGGAAACAGGTAGATCGCCACAACTCAGGTAAAAAATTATTAACGACAACAAAGGGATAAATGATACCTAAAAGCGAGTAACCGCGCGCGTAGCATCGTCAGTCCTTCGAACAACGAAACTATCGCCGCACGAACAGCATTGAACTGTTGCGCAAAGATTCAACTTGCAAAGAAAGAAATTAAAGTTAACTTCACTTAAAGCAGAATTTGCAAGTGCGGCAAACAACTGTGGCTTGGCTTAAGCGGTACTTGGCATCTTGATAGTGGAGACTAAGCATGGCGACCATTTACGTTGCTGCCGATACAGCGTTTTACAAATTCGGAGGATATAACTCTCTCGGGCACTTGCAAATCGAGTCTTCTGAAGGGTCAAGCGGACTGGTGGATACACAAGTGCACGCACCAGATTTAGGTGATCGTGCTGGGAACGATAACTTATACGGCGGCGCTGGTCAGGATACCTTGACTGCTGGCTCTGGGAACGAGGCATTGATTGGCGGCGCTGGGAACGATCTTTTCAACGGCGGCGATGGGGCTGCTGATACTGCTGCTTTCGCTGGCGCTTCATCGGGCTACACCTTCTCGCGGCAATCATATGGATCGGTTGAGGTTGTAACAGCTGGCGAGGGGCGCGATACAATTAGCGGTGTCGAGTCTTTGCCGTTTACTGATCGCGTCATAGCGAACTCTTCTATCGCTTTGCCGTTCACTTCGGTTAGGAATAATGATTTTCTATCCTTCGGCGCAAACAGACTTTTTCGCAATGACGACGGGAATTCGGGTGCGATCGATATCTCAAGAATATTTGAGAATGGCATCCAAATCGGCGGTGTTACTTACAGCTCAATTTACGTGAACAACAATGGTAACATTACATTTGGAAGTGGCCTTTCGGCGTTTACGCCGGGCGTGATCGGTGGCAACAGCAGTCGTGATATTATTGCGCCATTCTGGGCTGATGTGGACACTCGCATTGATGTGCCAGGAATTAATGACGGTGTGTTTTGGGATTTTAATACGACCCGCGACAGTGTGATCATTACTTGGTCAGATGTTGGGTATTACCGCGAACGCACCGACAGGCTGAATTCTTTCCAACTAGAACTGCGCGATCGTGGCGCGGGCAATATCGAAATTATTTTCCGATACGAGGATGTTGAGTGGACAACGGGCAGCGCTTCTGGTGGAACAGGTGGGCTTGGCGGCATAGTCGCACGGGCTGGCTTTTACTTAGGGGGCACTTACTTTGAGCTGCCAGCATCTGGAAGCCAGTCATCTATACTCTCCCTTGAGGACAATAATGGAAATCGCGGAGTGAGCGGCGTTTGGCAGTTCATGGTGCAGAATGGGCAATTAAGTGGCTTCGGGACTGAAGGTAACGATACCTATATTGGGACGGAGAATGCCGACAGTTACTTCGGGATCGGGGGTAACGATTCTATATCGGGAAGGGGTGGCAATGACGCTCTTTTTGGGGGGGCTGGAAACGACACGATTTTTGGCGGCGGAGGCGCTGATGTGATCGATGCGGGGGCCGGAATAGATCGTTTGTCGGGTGGGAATGGTACCGATACCTATATCATCGACGGACAAGATAGGATTATCGAAGGGACCAACGGGGGTACCGATACCGCCCGTAGCTCGGCCACCTATATCCTTGCGTCCAACGTTGAAAACTTGGAATTGACAGGAACGGAGGCGATCAATGGTACTGGCAATGGCCTGAATAATCGCATAACCGGCAATTCGGCCGACAACGTGCTTAATGGTGGAACTGGACAAGACAGTCTGATCGGCGGGTCTGGCAATGACAGATATTTTACGGATGGACGTGACCGGATCACGGAGGCAGCCAATGGCGGTACGGATACGGTTAACAGCTCTGTTAATATTATCCTATCTGCGAATGTTGAACACTTGAACTTAACTGGCAATTCTGGAGTTAGTGGCGCAGGTAACGGTCTAAATAATCGCATTACGGGCAATGGCGCAGAAAATATTATTATTGGCGGCGCAGGCAACGATACCCTGAACGCGGGTGTGGGCGCTGACAAATTAACGGGCGGAAGTGGCAGCGACATTCTAAACGGAGGACTGGATACGAACCGCGATATTTTCGTATTTCTATTTACGTCTGAAAGCCGCGTTGGGAGCTCTAACCGAGACGTAATTCAAAACTTTGTCTCCAATATTGATGACATTAACTTGGCTGGGATTGATGCCAATACTGCTCGCTCTGGCGATCAGTCCTTCATCTTTAGCGGTACGACAGCGCGTGCCAATTCAGTTTGGTTTGAAGATATTGGGGCCGATCTTTTAGTTAGCGGTGATGTGAATGGAGACAGGCTTGCAGACTTCGAGATACAAGTATCGGAACTTGACGTATTAGTCGCTAGAGACTTTATTCTTTAAAAGGCTCAATCGACGTTCTTTTGATCTAATTTTGAATACTGGCTGATGCTGACCGTTAAAATGCAAAGGTTTGGCTTTTTTCTTGTTTTAGCTGTTGGCATGTAGGTATGTTCGTTCTTAAGTTGAACTGCACACGTCAGCCGAGATTGAAACTGTGTTTGTCGACACTATCCATGTTTATGGCAAATCGATCATGACAACTCGACATGTGTAATGTAAGCCGTTTTGAAGGTTCTTTTGCAAAAGCTCGTTATTTTGTAGCCTGACTTGCCCATTAAAAACACAAAAGGCGGGCGTTCGGGGTTGAAAACGCTGCACTGCGACTTTTTGGTGCGGCGAAGGCACCGCCACCCTTCACCCCCCATAACAAAAAAGGCGGTGCGTTTGGGGCCAAAAACGATTCACCGGATCGTTTTTGCGGGCAAGCCCGCCGTCCTCGCACCCGGCGGCGCTACGCGCCTTGATTCCGGGCCAAGTGGGATAAAATTTCATGATTAATTCAACAAAAATCATCCATCGCCAGCTTTCCCCCTATCTAACTTCCCCCTCTTCCCCCTGCATGTTACCCAAACCCATGCGCCCTTTCACACCCGTCCTAATCGCCCCCGTTCTGCTGGCCGCCGCCATAGCCGCCGCCCAGCCCGCCCATGCAGACGAGCGGTTTGAACGCTTTGGCGATGCAGTGCAAATTGCCCTGCCCCTTGCGGCGCTGGCCTGCGCGGCACACCAAGGGCGCGCGGGTGAGACTACGCTTGGCTTTGCCGTGCAGGCTGCGGTAGTCAATGGCAGTAAGGCGGCCTTTGGGGGTGCCAAAATCAACCAGCGCCCCGATGGCTCAGCGAACGGCTTTCCGTCGGGCCACAGCGCCGCCGCAATGTATGGCGCGACCAATTTGGCCAAGTTCTGCTATCAAACCCGCCCAGCGCTGCAATTTGCCAGCTATTCCTTGGCGCTGGCGGTGGGGCTATCGCGCATGGATGCCAACCGCCACACAGGGTTGCAAGTGGCGGCGGGCCTTATGGTGGGGTATTTTGCCAATGGGCTGCGCCTCGCCCCCAGCGATCAGGGCCTAAGCCTCAGTTATACTTGGAACTTTTAGCGGCAGGCGGCGCGCGCCAACCTTGCGCCCAATCCCTGCGCATCACCCTTTGAAAAACAAAAAAGGCGGGGTCACCCCCCGCCTTTCCCGTCAAAATCCCAAAGGGATTATTCGGCAGCCAAAGCGGTTTTCATCGCTTCCATCAAAGTCACAGCTGGGTCTGCGGCGCAAACCTCGCCCACTTTGGTCAGATCGCTGTTCAAACGCTCAACGTCCAGCACAGGATCGGCCGCTTCGCCGCCCGTGTAGCCATCAATGAAGGCAACGGTCAGGGTCAATTCTTCGGCAGACATGGCAACCGCGTCACCGCAGGTGATGGTCGAAATATCGATTTGCTGTGCCATAGCAGGTGCTGCAACGCCAAGGGTCAGGGCTGCGACGGCAATTTTCAGGGTCGTGTTCATGGGATCTCCAATGGCCAAATGATGGGCGCAAAAGCAACGCCTCTGCTCGGGCTTATCTGCAATCCTTGGCAGAAAAGTTCAAGGTAAAATCATCCTTAACTAGGGGGAAATTCGCGGCCTTCTAATACCTTACACGTAAAAGGCGAACGAATTGCCGCTCGGGAAACGATCTTGATGCGCCGCGCTGCGGCTGGTATCGCTGGCCCATGCTGTCCTATCAACATCACTTTCATGCGGGCAATCTTGCGGATGTGCATAAACATGCGCTTCTGGCGTGGTGCCTTGAGTATCTTTGCCAAAAAGACAAACCCCTGAGTTATATCGAAACCCATGCGGGGCGGGGTCTGTATAATTTGGGCAGCGAATATGCCCTGAAAACGGGCGAGGCCGCTTTGGGCATTGAACGGGTGGAAGGCTGGTTTCCGCCCACCCACCCATACCGCCAAAGGCTAAACGAGGTGCGCGCGAGCTATGGCCCCGCCGCCTACCCTGGATCGCCGCTGATCGCCGCCCTGTCCCTGCGCGATATCGACACCATCCATTTGGCCGAACTGCACCCCACCGAAGTGCAGGCCCTGCGCCATGCGCTAAACCCTTGGTCGCCGCATATCTATGCCCGCGATGGGTTTGATGCGGCGCTTGCCCTTACCCCGCCCACGCCCCGCCGCGGGCTGATGCTGATTGATCCCAGCTACGAGGTGAAGGCCGATTATGACGCGATCCCAGACCGCATCCGCGCCATCGCCCGCAAATGGAATGTCGGCATCATCGCGCTGTGGTACCCGCTGCTGACATCGGGCGCGCATGGGCCGATGTTGGCCGCGCTGACGCGCGATTTTCCAGATGCCCTGCGATCCGAGGCGCGCTTTCCCCCCGTGCGGGAAGGGCATAAGATGATCGGCACGGGTATGTTCATCATCAATCCCCCCTACGGGCTGGACGCCGAGGCCGCCCGCATCACATCTGCCTTCACCCGCCTTGCCAATACGCCCCCCTCGCCATAGGTCTGCCCCATGTTCGATAAGCTTCTTAAATCCCTTCTGGCCCCCGCCCCTGCCCAATTGGCTGACCATGATGCACGCATGGCCCTTGCTGCCCTGCTGGTTCGCGTGGCGCGCACCGACAATATGTATGCCGCCGAAGAGGTGGAACGCATCGAGGCGATCTTGATGCAACGCTACGGCCTATCCCCGTTTCAGGCGATGGATCTGCGCGCGCAAGGCGAGGCGTTGGAGGCGCAGGCCCCCGACACCATCCGCTTTACGCGCGCGCTGAAAGATGCCGTGCCGCTGGATGACCGCGCCGCCTTGGTGCAGGTGCTGTGGTCGGTCGCGCTGGTGGACGGCTCTCGCGATGGCGGCGAAGACCAGATGCTGCGGCTGATTGCCAATTTGCTGGGGCTGACGGATGTCGATTCTGGCCTTGCACGCCAGCGCGCCCAAGCAGCCCTGTAAATGCCCATGATCGCCGCCCTTGGCATGTATGACCGCCCCGAAACGATGGGCGCAAATGACAGGCTATGGGCGCTGATCCAGGGTGCCCTGCGCGATATGGGCCATGATGCCCCCAATCTATTGGTGCGCGGCGATCTGGCCTTGATGCCAAGCTGGCTCTCCCCCGATTTGCTGTTTTCGCAAACCTGTAGCCTGCCGTACCGCGCCAAACTGGCAGATAAAGTCGCGCTGATCGCCACACCCGATTACGGGCTGGAAGGCTGCCCTGCGGGGCATTACCGTTCGGTCTATGTTGCGCGCAAAGAGGATGGATTTACCCATTTAGATCAGGTCGCAGGCCTAGATTTCGCCCATAACGAAGCCCTCTCTCATTCAGGCTGGGCCGCTCCCTACGCCGATCATCTGGCGCGCGGCTTGCCGCTGCGCCCCACCCTGCGCACAGGCGCACATCACGCCTCGGCCTTGGCCGTGGCAAACGGCCGCGCCGATTATGCGGCGCTGGATGCGCTGACATGGAAGTTGATCCAAGAACACGACACATTCGCCGATCACCTTTGCGTCATCGGCGCAACGCCCCCATCGCCCGCCCTGCCCTATATCACTGCGCAAGACCCCGCCCCCCTGCGCGCGGCGCTGGCGCAAGCGATAACCGCCCTGCCCAGCGCCGACCGCGCCACCCTGCACCTGCGCGGCATCACCCAAATCCCCGCCAGCGCCTATCTTTCCCTGCCGATCCCGCCTGCGCCTGCGGGATCATAGGGGGGCTAGCCCCCCTCGCTTCGCTCACCCCCCAAGGTATTTGCAGAGTTAGGAAGGCGCATTAACGCAATCTTAACCCTGATCCGTGATGTTGCACCTACGGTACAGGCGGAGGCGCCGATGACCGTGAGTTGGGAAGGCCCTTGGTGAAGCTGCGCGCAGATAGCCAAGGGCTAGACCAGTTTAATCCCGACTTGGGCTTCCTAACTCCCCAAATACCTTGGGGGGAAGCGGGCCAGCTTGCTGGCACGCAGGGGGGCAAAGCCCCCCACCGCCATCAACTACACAAAATCCCTTGCAAATTTCGCTTGCTTTGCCCCCCAGCGCTCGGCTATCCTGAATTTGATCAAATTATGCGGCCCATACCGGCGCTGCTAGGATCGCCAAAATAGGATAGGATCAAGGGCATGATCCGCATCCGCCTTACCTGACCCTTGGGCCTGCCCCTTTTGGTCAGTGCGGGCGGGCCATGCCCCGCCTTTGTGATATGATGAAAGATTGGCTTAGAAAGCATCCCGATGTGCGCACCATTCGTGTGGCGGCAGCGGATTTGAACGGGCAAGCGCGCGGCAAACGGGTGCCTGCGCGCTATGCTGACAACGTCGTGAAAAACGGAACCCGCTTTCCGTTTTCCGTTCTAAACTTGGACATTTGGGGCGAAGATATTGACGACAGCCCGCTGGTGTTTGAACAGGGCGACCAAGACGGCGTTCTAAAACCCACCGAGCGCGGCTTTATGCCCATGCCGTGGCTCGAAGCCCCCACCGCCCTGCTGCCCATCTGGATGTTTCGCGAAAATGGCACGCCTTATGAGGGCGACCCCCGCCATGCCCTGCGCGCCGTGGTCGAAAGGTTTAAGGCGCGCGGCCTGACCCCTGTTTGCGCGATGGAGCTGGAATTTTTCCTTATCGATGATTCGGGCAAGACCATGCAAGTGCCCGCCAGCCCACGCAGCGGCAAACGGCGCAAGGCGGCCGAAACCCTGTCGATCCGCGCTTTGGATGCGTTCGACACGTTCTTTACTGATCTTTATGACGCTTGCGAGGCGATGGATATTCCTGCCGATACCACCACATCGGAAACAGGTCTGGGTCAGTTTGAAGTCAACCTGATGCACTGCGACGACCCGCTGCGCGCCGCCGATGATGCGTGGTTGTTCAAAATGCTGGTTAAGGGTCTGGCCCGCCGCCACGGCTTTGCCGCCAGCTTTATGGCCAAACCTTACCCCGAATATTCAGGGTCTGGTCTGCACACGCATTTTTCGGTCATCGACGATCATGGCGATAACGTGTTCGACAGTGGCGGGCCCAAAGGCACGGCGATGCTGCGCCATGCGGTGGCTGGCTGCCTGAACGCCATGCACGATAGCGCGCTGATTTTCGCGCCGCATCAAAACAGCTATGAACGCCTTGTGCCTGGCAAACACGCGCCCACGGCCATTGCGTGGGGGTATGAAAACCGCACCGCCGCCATTCGCATTCCCGCAGGCAGCCCATCTGCGCGGCGTATTGAACACCGCGTGGCTGGGGGCGATGTGAACCCCTACCTGATGCTGGCCGTGATCCTTGGCGCGGCGCTGGATGGCATTGAAAACCAAATGGAGGCCCCGCCCCCCATTGTTGGCAATGCCTATGCCGTGGACGGGCTGGATGAAATTCCAACCAGCTGGGAAGCGGCGATTGACGCGCTGGAAGCCTCCACCATCGTGCCGCGCTTTTTGCACCCAGAGCTGATCAAAAACCTTGTCTCGACAAAGCGGCAAGAGCATCATTACATTGCAGAACTGACCGAACAAGAACGGGTCGAGTTGTATTTGGACACGGTGTAAAGGCACGGCGATGAAGATCGGCATTTTACAAACGGGCGAGGCACCCGATGCGCTGCGCGATTTGGGCGATTACCCCGATTTGTTCGTGCGCCTTTTGCAGGGTCATGGCTTTGACTTTGCGATTTATCCTGTTCTGCACGGGCAGTTTCCCGCCAGCGTGAATGACTGCGATGGCTGGCTGATCACAGGTTCCCGCCATGGTGCCTATGAAGATCACCCATGGATCCCGCCGCTCGAAGATTTTATCCGTGCGAGCTACGCCGCAGGCGTGCCGATGGTGGGGGTGTGCTTTGGCCACCAAATCATCGCGCAGGCGATGGGAGGGCGGGTTGAGAAATACGCAAAAGGCTGGTCGGCAGGGGCCACAACCTATGATTTCGGCGGCGAAAGCGTGAAATTGAACGCATGGCACCAAGACCAAGTCGTGCAAAAACCAGACAGCGCCACGCGCATTGCATCGAATGATTTTTGCGAAAATGCGGCGCTGCTGTATGACGACCGCATGTTCACTGTCCAAGCCCACCCCGAATTTGACGCAAGGTTCATGGAGGGGCTGATTGAAAAGCGCGGGAAAGGTCTGGTTCCCGAAGCGGTTCTATCCGCCGCCGCACAGCGGTTGGCGGAACCCTTGGATCGCGGCCCGATGGCAGCGCGCATTGCAGATTTCTTTAAATCCAAACCGCGCCATAAAACCGCCGCCTAAAACACCCTTAGCCCGAAGATCGGGCTGGGGGCTAACCCCCAAATCGGTGTAAACATGTCTAAATGGACTGACCAACTGCCCAAAGCTGCCCGCGAATTTATCGGGGGCCGCCGTGTGGACGAGGTGGAATGCGTGATCGGCGATATTGCAGGCGTCGCGCGCGGCAAGGCGATGCCTGCGGCGAAATTTGCCACACAAGGCAATTATTTCCTGCCCAACTCGATCTTTTTGCAAACGATTACAGGCGAATGGG
>CAXNEP010000053.1:0-9768 GCA_964200865.1 Cypionkella sp.
TAAAGATGTCGTTGGCGGCGCGAGTTGTCGGTTGCTTAAGTCGCAAAAACGCCACCCCTAGCCCGCTGGCCGCCGCTATGCAAAAGAATTGGAGGGAGCAGGTCGTGAAATGACCACGAAAGGCGGGCTGACCCAACCCTTTCCCGCGATCCTGCGCTACGCGCCCAATTGCAAGCATCCCCAAAATAGGGGCCGCGCACGCGCAAAGTCGGTCTGGCCGATTGTTCTTTGCGAATTTTCGCTGCAACAAAACACTTCGCTTAACTGCTAAGTGTCGGTAAGCGGATCTGCAATGATCCTTAGCGAAAGGCGCGTGCTGCGTCAGACAATGAAGGGCGGCTAGACCGCCTCTTCAAACTCGGCCCCAGTTTTTGCGCCTGTGATATAGGCGACAACATCCTGACCATCGGTTTCATGGCAGCGCAGATTGGCGACGATTCGGCCCCGCCGAAACACGACGATGCGATCCACCAAATCGAACACTTGGCGCATGTTGTGGCTGATCAGAATCAACGGCTCGCCAGCGGCCTTTAACGTGCGGATGATGTTTTCCACCTGCGCCGTTTCCTGCACACCCAATGCGGCCGTGGGTTCATCCATGATGATCAGTTTTGACGCAAAGGTTGCGGTGCGGGCGATGGCCACGCATTGACGCTGCCCGCCTGACATATTGCGGATGGTGTTAGACAGGTTGGGGATTTTGACGGCGGTTTTCACCAGCGCCTCTTCGGTGGCGCGGCGCATGGCGCGGCGATCTAGAATCGAAAACGGGCCCAGGTTGACCAAAATCTTCTCGCGGCCCAAAAACAGGTTGGACGGAACATCCAAATCATCGGCCAAGGCCAGATTTTGGAAAACCGCCTCGATCCCTGCTTCGCGCGCATCTAGGGGGCCCGCAAAATTCACCTCGCGGCCATCAAAGATGATTTTGCCCGCTGTCGGTGCCTCTACCCCCGTAATCTGGCGCACAAAGGTTGATTTGCCCGCGCCATTGTCGCCCATAATGGCCACATGTTCGCCCGCGTGCAGGGTAAAATTCGCATCTGACAGCGCCTGTACCCCGCCGTAATGTTTGGTCAGACCTTGGGTTTGCAGAACAATCTTTTCCATCAGCCGCGTCCCCGCTTGTTTTGGCGCCATTGATCCAGCACCACTGCGCCGACAATGATCGCGCCTTTGACCATTTCTTGATAATAGGCGTCCAGTTTCAAAAAGGTGAAACCTGAAATAATCACCCCAAAGATCAGCGCGCCAATCACGGTGCCGATGATTGATCCGCGCCCGCCTTGCAAAGACACGCCGCCAATGACCGCCATGGCAATCGCGTCCAGTTCATACATCACGCCCATGCCCGCCTGCGCGGTTAGGTTCTTGGACGATAGTACCACCGCTGCAAAGGCCGCCAGCATTCCTGCAATGGTGTAAACCAGCACTTTGTGACCTGCCACATTGATGCCCGCCATGCGCGCGGCCTGTTCGTTTGACCCAATCGCGTAGCAATGTTTGCCGTATTTTGTATAGGTCATGATCAGGTGAAACAGCAGCGCCAGCCCGATGAAGATGAACACAGGGATCAGGCCTTGGCCGATGCTGGCATAGCCTTCGGTGGGAAAAGAAATCGGGTTGCCCTTTGACCACCATTTGGCCATGCCCCGCGCCGTTACCATCATGCCCAGCGTGGCGATAAAGGGGGGAATGCGGGTGTAGGCAATCAGCGCGCCGTTGATCAGCCCCGCCGCCAGCCCCATGGCCAGCCCCACCAGAACGGGCACGATCACGGGCAAGTCCATGAATTCTGGCCCAAAAATGGCCTTTGGGTTTGGGTTGCCGTTCACCATGGCCACTTGGGCAAAGCTCATCGCGACCATCGCCGTGGCCCCCACAATCGAGCCAGATGACAGATCAATACCGCCTGTGATGATCACTTGGGTCACGCCCAGCGAAATGATGCCCACAATAGACACCTGCAAAATGATGATCTGCAACCGCTGCTCATTAAACAGCGTGTCCACATTATCGCGGGTGTTGAACAAAAAGCTGTCGCCCAAAAACACGCGGCCCAGAATTTCAAACGCGGCGACAATCAGCACCAGCGCGGTAAAGACATTCCATTCAGGTGCGCGGGTGCGCTTGGCTGGATCATATGCCAACCCGCCGATCCCATGTGAAGATTTGGCCATAGCCCCCCCTTTGCCCCTGCGGGCGTGTAAAAATGCAGTAATGGTGGCGCATTCCTGCGCCACCACCGTTATCCCATAGGGAGGGATTAATTTTTGGCCAGATAGTTGGCCAGATTTGCTGGGGTCACCAATTCAAAGGGAACATAGACCTTTTGTTCAACAGCTTCGCCAGCTGCCAGTTTCACCGCTGCGTCCAACGCGCCGCCGCCTTGGGCTGCTGCGTTTTGGAACACGGTGATGTCCAATTCGCCCGCCTGCATCGAGGCCAGCGCGTCTTGGGTGGCATCAACGCCGCTGATGATGACCGAAGCCATATCAATGTTTGCAGCCTTCATCGCCTGAATAGCGCCCAAGGCCATTTCGTCATTATTGGCCAAAACCCCATCAAATGGCGCGCCTGACGATAGCCAGTTGGTCATCAGGCTTTGGGCCTGATCGCGCGACCAGTTTGCGGTTTGCTGATCAATCACAGTGACCTTGACAGCGCATTTGCCAGCGTCGATCACGTCGGTATAGTTCTGCGTGCGCTGAACGGCGGCTTGGTTGGACAATTCTCCCTGCATCACGTAAACGCTTACCTCGGTTTTGCCCGCAGCGGCCCACTGGTTGCACTGCTCGATAAAGCCTTGGCTGGAGGATTCAACTTCGTTCGAGGCAACGAAAGCCTGATTGTCGGGCAGGGTGTCGACGTTGATCGGCTGGCGGTTTACGTACACCAGCGGGATATTTGCGGCAGCGGCGGCATCGGTCATCGCTTGGGTGGCCGAGGTGTCAACGGGGTTGACGATAATGGCCGACACGCCCGATGCGATAAAGTTGTTGATCTGGTCAAGCTGCTTGGCCACATCGTTCTGCGCGTCTTCGATTTGCACCGACAAACCTGTTTCATCAGCGGTTTTCTGAATGCCGTTGCGCAGAACAGTCAGAAAGTTATCGTCAAACAGGGCCATCGAAACGCCAATACCATCGGCCATAGCGGTGGTGGCCATCAGGCTGGCAAAGCCTGCAATCATAAGGGTCTTTTTCATAGTCTCTCTCCCATAGTGGATGCCGGCACATCCGTTTCTTGCCGGAGAGGCCATTTTTTTCAAACGGCCCCGATTCAGCGCGCGTCAGGCAAGGCCCGCCGCGATGAAATCCATTGAGGCCCGCAAATCTTGCACGGGCGTGGTGCTGGCGTGGGTTTGCGGGGCAAAGGCCTCGTAACTGATTGGGCCAGACCAACCCGCATCGTGCAGCGCTTTGATTTGGGCGATGTTGCCCAAGCGGTCGCTGCCATCCACCAAAATGCGGTGGGCATCGGTCATCTGCGAAAGGGTAACATTTGGGTCTGTGACCCCAGAAACATGAACAATTCCCGTATGTTCTGGGAAAAACGCCCCCCCATGCGCCAAGGCGTGGTGGAACGTGTCATGCACCAGTTTAAAGCGGCCCCTTGCGCCCAAGGCATCAATGGCTGCGACGGCTTCGGATTTGTAGCGCAGCGCGCAAATCTCGAACCCCAACGGCTCGACCATGCCAATCAGCCCGTGATCTTCCAACATGGGTTTGAGTGCTGACAAGGCGGTGTGCAGGGCATCGCGCCGCTCATCCTCGCCCATAACCAGATTGTCGTTGCGCGGGATCAGCGACACCGCTTCGGCCCCTGCCGCCTGCGCGATTTTCATCAGCGCTTGGGCTTCTTCGGCCTTGGCTGCTGACCAATCGTTAAACCGCTTCACCTCGGCCAAGGCCAGAATGCGCAGGCCCTTGCCCCGCGCCATTGCGCCCGCCTCGGCGGGAGAAAGGCCATCAAACAGCGCTTGGGGCAGATCGTTGCGCACCTCGATTCCCACCATGCCAAGGTTTTGCGCTGTGTCCAAAAGCTGCACATAGCTTTGCTTGGCCACCGTCATGTGATTAAGCGCGAAATTCATTCCATCCCCGTGTGTTTGCCTGCCAGTTTTTCGGGCAGATGCTGTGGATGGAATTAACGTTCTAAATTTTAAGGGGGCAATCCAAATCAGCAGTGTGACGAAAATGCGCGGAGAAAACGCCGATCATTTTGATGTTTTTTCGTCAAAGCGACTCGGCCACATAAATGTCGGGATGAAAGAAAATCTGGCCCAAATCAGATACTTCGCCGCTGCGGGTCGCGACATCGACCATGCGCGAAAACAGCTCGCGGCACAGCTTGTCCAGCGGGGTTTCCGTGACCAAGGTGACCAGCCCTTCGGCCAAACCTTGGCGCGTATCTGGGGTTAGAACGGGGGCTACAAAGACCAAATCGCCTGGGTTTCGCGATTCGCGCAGGGCGGCTACGGCCCCCTCAACCCCGCCGCCCGACACGAATATCCCGCGCAGGTTGGCGTGTTTGTTCAGCGCATCCAGCGTCGCCTCATAGGTCAGTTGGCGCGTTTCCAAATTGACGATGGTATCGAGCACTTCCAAATGCGGGGCCACTTCGCGCAGATAGCCGCGATAGCCCGCTTCGCGCAGCTCGTGCCCATGAAAACGGTGGCCGCCCACAAAGACCAGCAGCTTGCCGGGCTGTTTCGCGCCAATGGCCGTAATCCAGCCCGCAGTGCGGCCAACCTTGAGATTATTAAGGCCTAAATAGCCCACACGCACCCCTTGGGCAAAGTCGGACAGCAGCGAAAACACCCGAATGCCCTGCGCGCGCAGGTCTTCGACAGCGGCGGTAACTTCGGGGTGGTTCACGCCCGTTCCCGCCACAACATCGCAGCGCCCCGCCATGCTGCGCAGGGTGGCCGCCATGTCGCTGGGCGATTGGCTGGGAGAAAATTCCAGCACCAGTTTGGCGCGCACGCTTGTCACTTGGGCAACGGACGTTTGCAATTCATGGGCAAAGGCCTTGTAAAAATCCTGCCCTTGTTTGTGCAGCACCACGCCCAGACGCACCTCGCGTGGCGGGGTTTTTGGGGCCATGTCATGGGCAAGGCGCAGCGCGGCAGGATGGCCGATTCGCTGCGCGACCGCCAAGATGCGCGCCCGCGTGGCAGGCGATACCGTTTCGCGCCCGTTCAGCGCGCGGTCAATCGTCGCCAACGAGACGCCCGACGCCTCGGCAAGATCAATAAGGCTGGCGCGTTTGGCCATATGCGTCCCTAACTGAAGTTTTTTCGTCATCTAGGGCATATCAGGTTTGACGAAATGAGGCGAGCCCCAATTTCGGGGCTTTCCGCCAAATGGAATTTGCATTCTAAAATCGCCGCAAAGCATAGAGCGCGGGAGAGCATGATGGGAAAGCGTGATTACAGTTTGCTGGGGCCAGATGCGCAGCGTGCGGTGCAAACGGGTTTGGCTGCGGCGCAGTGGTACCATTCGGACGTGCCGCGCCGCGAGATGAAAGAATTGATGCAGCGCAGCGATGGCCCTGCGATCCGCGATACGGTAATTCTGTTTGCGGCGATGGCGGTCTTTGCCGCGCTTGGCATTGCGCTGTGGCCCAGTTATTGGGCCATTCCATTTTGGCTGGCCTATGGTGTTTTGTATGGCAGCGCGATGGACAGCCGTTGGCACGAATGCGGCCATGGCACGGCGTTCAAAACCCCATGGATGAACACCGCCGTCTATGAGATCGCCAGCTTTTGCATGATGCGCAATTCGGCGACATGGCGGTGGAGCCATGCACGCCATCACACCGACACAGTGATTGTCGGGCGCGACCCTGAAATTGCGGTTATGCGCCCGCCCGTTTTTTTCAAAGTATTGGCAAATTTCGTTGGTGTGTTCGACGCCGCATCGGGCCTGACGCGGATGGTGTATAATGCGCTTGGCAGGGTGCATCCTGAAGAGGCCGTGTATATTCCTGCGCAAGAGCAGCACAAAGTCATCCGCGTGGCGCGAATCTCGGTTGCGATTTACGGGCTGACCATTGGCTTGGCCATTTGGACAGGTTCGATCCTGCCGCTGATGGTGATTGGCCTGCCGCGTCTTTATGGCGCGTGGCATCATGTGATGACGGGGCTATTGCAGCATGGCGGCCTTGCCGACAATGTCACCGACCACCGCCTGAACAGCCGCACGGTCTACATGAACAGGGTCAGCCGCTTTATCTATTGGAACATGAATTACCATGTAGAGCATCACATGTTCCCGATGGTGCCCTATCACGCGCTGCCTGCGCTGCACGCAAAGATCAAGCACGATCTGCCCGCGCCAAACCTATCGATTGCCCAAGGGTTTGCCGAGATGTGGCCTGCATTGCGCCGCCAATTGGCCAATGAGGATTACTTTATTCAGCGTGCTTTGCCGCCCACCGCGCAGCCCTACCGCACAGATTTTCATGCTGCCGCTTTGGGCAGTGCCACAAGATAAGAGGATACCATGCCCCATTGGATTAATGCCTGCGCCACAGGCGACATCGACGCCGAAGACCTGATCCGTTTTGATCATGCCAATCAGACCTTTGCGATATACCACGCGCCCGAAGGCGATTTTTATGCCACGGCAGGGCAATGCACCCATGAAGCTGTACATTTGTGCGATGGTTTGGTGATGGGTCATCTAATCGAATGCCCCAAGCATAACGGCCAGTTCGACTATCGCACAGGCGAGGCAAAACGCGCGCCTGTCTGCGCCCCCCTGCGCACCTATCCTGTAAAGGTTGAAGACGGGCGCGTTTTTATTGACGTGGAGGCATGATGCGGAATGCTCGGATGACTGTGGCCGATTTGCGCGCCGCAAAAGGGCAGCGCGTAATGACGATGCTGTATGTGGAAACCCCCGATGAGGCGGCAGCGGCGGCGGCGGCGGGGGTGGATGTACTGTCCATTATCGCGCCCCTATGGAACGCCGAAATGCGCGCGGCGGCGGGGGATTGCTTTGTGCAGGTTGGTCTTTTGTACGGCGAATTGGTGACCACCGAAGACTACCTGCGTGCGGGTTTTGCGGCCCGCGCCGTTGGGGGCGATGCCTATTACTGCGGGGCGGGATTGGGCACAGTGCGCGCGCTTGCGGGCGAAGGGTTGCCCGTGGTGGGCCATGTGGGGTTGGTTCCATCCAAAGCCACTTGGACAGGCGGGTTTAAGGCCGTGGGCAAAACGGCCGCATCCGCCCTGCACGTGGCCGCAGAAATGCGCGCTTTGGAACAGGCGGGCGCGGTGGCGGTCGAGTTAGAGGTTGTGCCAGCCCGCGTGGGGGCAGAACTGTCGCGCAGATCGCCGCTGGTGACCTTTGGCATGGGGGCGGGCAGCGGCACCGATGCGCAATATCTGTTTGCCGAAGATGTGCTGGGCTGCACGCGCGGCCACCGCCCACGCCATGCCAAAACCTATCGCAATTTCGCCGCCGAATATGCGCGCCTGCAAACCGAACGGATCGCCGCCTTTGGCGAATTTGTTGCCGATGTAAAGGCGGGCCGCTATCCCGCCGCCGCACATGACGTGGCGGTCGAGGATGCCGAATTTGCGGCGTTCTTGGCAGGGCTTGGGGATTATTAAGACTGCACGGTGCAGCCTTTGGACGCGCCGCGTTATCCCATAACCTTAGTGCCCAGCCCATGGCTTTCGGATGCCTTCTTTTTGGCCGAGGCTGCGCGCAGTTCATCCACGCTGCGCACATCCAGCCGCGCGGCACCTGCCCATTCGCGGGTTTTCACGCGCGGGTTTTCTAGGCGCTTTTTGGCATCTGGAATGGCATGGGCGTATTGCGGCAGCCATTGGGCTTGGGCCACCAGCATTTCATCCACCATCTGCCACACCTCTTCTGGGTTGCAGATGGCCCCGACCAGTGGGTCGTGCAGCACGGATTGTTTCAGCAGGTCAACATCGCCCGTCACCGCCGCCATCATGCCCATGCGCTGCACCGAAACCGAGACATTGCAGGTGGCTGCGCAGGCAAGGGGTAGGGTGATGCCTTCCACCATGTTGATGCCGAAACGGTCAACAAAGCCTGGGCTTTCGATGATGCAATCATCGGGCAGGTTACGGATGACCCCGTTGTTTTTCACATTGAAATGCCCGCGATAGGTGCGGTTCGTCTCTATCCCTTCCAGAATATGGCTCGCGTGTTCATCGGTGCGGTTTGCGGCGATCAGGGGCATGCCTGCCTCGTCCAAGAACATCGGAAAATCGGTTTCAAACCAATTGCGGTTTTCGGTGGTGTAGCGCAGATAGCCGCCCGTCTCGCCGTGAATCCATTCATCGGTGGAAATCCAATCCATAATCTGATCGGGGCGCTTGCGATACCACGGCAGGTATTCGGACAAATGTCCGTTGGATTCGGTGGAATAATAGCCAAAGCGTTTCAGCACATCGATGCGCACCTTTTCCTGTTTGGAAAAGGTGGGGTGGGCCTCAAACGCCGCAAGGAGTTCATCTTTGCCAATTTGGCGGCCCTTGTGGCGGATATCGGTGTACCATGTTTGATGGTTGATGCCGCTACAGATGATATCCACTTCCGCCATCGGCACGCGCAGCGCTGCCGCAATTTGGCGATGCCCGTTCTGAACGCCATGGCACAGGCCCACGGTATTCACGCCGCCGTGGTCAATGGCGGCCCATGTCATCATGGCCATCGGGTTGGCATAGTTCAGCATCAGGGCGTTTGGCTCGGCCACTTCGCGGATGTCGCGGCAAAACTCCAGCATGGCGGCGATACCGCGCTGCGCATACATAATGCCGCCCGCGCAGATCGTGTCGCCCACGCATTGATCGACCCCGTATTTCAGCGGAATGCGTATATCATCGGCAAAGGCATCAAGCCCGCCGATACGCACCACATTCATCACATAGCGCGCACCTGTAAGTGCGGCGCGGCGGTCGGTGGTGGCGGTGACGGTGGTTTTCAGCCCGTTCACATCGACAATGCGGCGGATGATCTGCGCCGCCATATCCAGATTGGCGGCGTTGATATCGGTCAGCGCGATTTCGATATTCTCAAATTCGGGCACCATCAAAATATCGCTGCACAGCTTTTTGGTAAACCCAACGCTGCCAGCGCCGATGATGGTGATTTTAAAGGCGGTCATAGGGCAGGCTCCTGTTGTAATTGGGTGAGAAAGGCGCGGTGGGGCAGGCATTGGGATGCTGCGCGGGCATAATCGGCGGTCAGCACGGCGCTGACTTCGCGTGCCAAGTTGCGGGATTTGGGGTTGGCGGAAAGGTAGTCCTGCGCGGCGGATTGCGACAGCAGGCCCAGCCCATCCAGCACGGGCACGGTGAGTTCGTGCCCAACATGGGGCAGGCCCATGGCAAAGGGGGTGAAATCCGAAGGGCGGGGCACGCGGCCTGCCCAAGCGGCGAGTTTATCCGTGACCGCAGTGGGATGGCTGCCCGCCACATCGCGCCAAAAGGCGCTATCGCGGCGCTGCGAGACGTAGTGCAGGCGGATAAAATCCCTAAAATCATCAACTTGGCGGGCGGCAGCGGCGTTGAACGCATCACGTGTGCGCGGGCTGGGCTGGGCCAGAACCGACAGAAGCAGCGTCAATTGTACAATTGTTCCGTGAATGGATGTGGCCTCGAGCGGCTCTAGAAAGCTTGACGCCAGCCCCAGCGCCACGCAATTGCCGCGCCAACTGGCATCCAGCCGCCCTGCGTCGATCTTGATGTCGTTGCGGGGGTGGATTTCATGGCCCAAAACA
>CAXNEP010000054.1:0-9765 GCA_964200865.1 Cypionkella sp.
GCGGCCTGTGCGGGCTGCCTTTTGAAGGCGGGCTTTGGGCTGACGGTTTATGATTTAAACCCAGCCCTTGCCGCGCCGCTGGTTGCTGCGGGGGCGCGGCTTGCCAGCAGCGCCGAAGACGTGGCTGCAAGCGTGGATCATGTTATAACCTGCCTGCCAAGCCCGCGCGTTTCGGAAATGGTTTTGCGCAACATCCTGCCGCATATGCAGGCGGGGGCATCTTGGGTGGAAATGTCCACTTTGGGGCGCGAAGAGGTGTTGGCCTTTGCCAAAATCGCGTCGGATGCGGGGCACGAGATGATGGAACTGCCCGTCACAGGCGGGGTGCATTTGGCCGCCCAAGGCAAAATCACCATGCTGGCGGGCGGCAGCAAGGCGCTGTTTGATCTGCACCATGGCGCGATGGCCGCGATGGGGGATCGGATTTTCCACATGGGGCCGCTGGGGTCTTCGGCGATTATCAAAGTGATCACCAACATGCTGGCCTTTATTCATCTGAAAGCCACGTCCGAGGCGTTGATGCTGGCCAAGCGGGGCGGGCTTGATTTGGCGCAAAGCTGGCACGCGATTGCGGCATCTTCGGGCAATTCATTCGTGCATGAAACCGAAGGCGCGCTGATTTTGAACGGCAGCTATGATATTGCGTTCAATATTGATCTGGCGCTGAAAGATCTGGGCTTTGCACTGGGCTTTGGGAAAGAGTTCGGTGTGCCGCTGGATTTGGCATCGATGACCAACCAGACCTATATCGCGGCCAAAGCGGCCTATGGCGGCGAGGCGCAATCGCCCATGATTGCCAAGCTGCTGGAAGACCTGCTGCATACCGATTTGCGCGCAGAAGGATTTCCTGCCAAGCTGGTGTAGCGGCAGCGCCGCATAGGTATTTGGGCCAACGTGAAAGGTGCAGGTATGCGCGAGGATGATTTACGGCGCGCAGCCATGATGCTGCATCATCGCAAAGCCGGCCTGTCGCAGGGCGATCCGATTGCAACGCCCCTTGTGATGTCATCAGCCTATCACTTGCCAGGCGTTCAGGCGGGTGGGCATTTTTACACCCGCGCGGGCAACCCCACTTGGGACGCGGTTGAGGCGCAGCTGACCCTTTTGGAAGACGCACCCGCCTTGGCCTTTCCATCTGGCATGGCGGCGATATCGGCGGCGCTGATGGCCTGCGCGCAGGGCGGTGGGCGGGTGGTTTTGCCATCCGATGGCTATTACGTCACCCGCGTCTTTGCCGAGACATTTTTGCGCCCGATGGGCGTGGACGTGCAGTTTCTGGCCGCCCGCGATTATGCGGCGGCGGATTTTGCAGGCGCGTCGGTGGTTTATGTTGAGACCCCAACCAACCCGTTTTTGGACATGGTCGATATTGCAGATGTCGCGGCCCGCGCCCGCGCAGTGGGGGCCAAGGTGATTGTGGACAACACCACCATGACGCCGCTGCTGCAGCGCCCCTTGGATTTGGGGGCCGATGTGGTGGTGGCGGCAGATACAAAGGCCCCCGCAGGGCATGGCGATGTGCTCTTTGGCCATGTCGCGGGGCGCGATGCTGGGCTGATGACCCGCGTGTCCGATTGGCGGCGCATGTCGGGGGCCATCCCCAGCCCGTTTGATGCGTGGCTGGTGCATCGCGGTCTGGAAACGTTAGAGCTGCGCCTGACCCGCATGTGCGCAAATGCGGGCGAGATTGCGCGGCGCTTGCAGGGCCACAAGGCGCTGATAGGGCTGCGCTATCTGGGGCTGCCCGATGATCCCGATCACGCATTGGCCGCGCGGCAAATGGCTGGGTTTGGCTTTTTGATCGGCATGACCTTTGCCGAGGAGGGGCAGGCGGAGCGGTTTTTGTCGCGCTGCCCGATGATCCAGCAGGCCACCAGTTTTGGCGGCGTGCATACCTCGGGCGAGAGGCGCGCGCGCTGGGGCGATAGCGTGCCCTTGGGCTTTGTGCGCCTATCGGTTGGGATCGAGCCGATAGAACCGCTATGGGCGGCAATCTCTGCCGCTTTGGTTGATTGACGCCCCTTAAAAAATCCATAAAGTTGTAACAATCGCGTGCCACAGGCTTGGTATGCGCTGGCGCATGCATTTGGTCGCAGGCGCGGCTGTGTTTAGCTTTGTCGTGTTTTGCACCCTGTTGATGACCCATGACGTGATTTGCTGCGGCAATTTTGACAATTCAAGGATGTAGGCGATGACCATTGGAAGCAATAATGCCGAAATCATTGCGGGCCAAGCTGGCAATGATCTGATCGTTGGTCTTGGCGGGGCAGATACGATTAACGGCGATGGCGGCAATGAAACCATCCATGGCGGCTTGGCGAGCGTTGGTTCAACTGGCGGCGCTAACGATACGTTGGATCGCGGCGATAGAATATCGGGCGGCGCGGGTAATGATCTGATCTACGGCGGCTTTGGCAACGATACTATCGACGGCGGCGCGCATAATGATCGCCTTTTTGGCGGCGTGGGGAATGATCGGCTGCTCAGCGGCGGCAATGATGACCTGATCTATGGCGGCAGCGGCAATGACATCGCGCTGGCGTTTTCGGGCAGCGCGACGATGTATGGCGATGCTGGCAATGATCTTTTGTTCAACTTCAACCAAAGCGACCGACTGTTTGGCGGGATTGGTAATGACATCATCACGCTGCGCAATGGCGGCACGGCTTTTGGTGATGCGGGCAATGATGTGTTTCAAATTGCGGCGGGGCAGGGTGTGTTTGATGGCCCAGTCACCACAATCACGGGCGGCGCTGGGTTTGATATGTTGCGCCTTGTTACAATTGGGGCATCGGCCACAGACATGCTTGCGGGCATGGATACGATGGGCGGCAGTTGGTTCTTTATGAACGAAAGGGTGACCGCCTCTCGTTTTGGCGGCACGCTCGTGCGCGTTGTGGATTTGATCGAAGGGGTCGAACTGGGGAACGGCGGCGATACGGTTACGGGCAATGATCTGGGCAACCTGATTATCATGAATGGCGGCTATGACAGTGTCTTGGCAGGCGCAGGCGATGATACCATTTATGGCGGCGCTGGCGGGCAGTTTGGCGAGGGCGGCGGCGGATTTTTTGGCGGCACGGGTCATGATTTTATCTATGGCGGGGCCGATTACGAAACCCTCAGCGGCGACGAAGGAAATGATGCGCTGTTTGGCGCAGGTGCGGGCGATACGCTTTACGGCGGGATCGGCAATGACACGCTGGATGGCGGGGCGGGCAATGACCGCATTTTCGGCGGCGCAGATCAAGACACGCTCTATGGCGGGCTGGATAGTGATACGCTGGAGGGCGGCGCTGGCGCCGACCGCGCCGATGGCGGCGCAGGCAATGACAGCCTTTTGGGTGAAGTGGGCACAGATACGCTGCTGGGCGGGGCGGGGGGTGACAGCCTGTATGGCGGCGCAGACCAAGACAGCCTAGATGGCGGCACGGACAATGACGTTCTGTTTGGCGGCGCGGGGAATGATACCGTCTACGGCGGCGCGGGCGATGATACTGCCGTGGGCGGCGATGCGTTTGACCGTATCTTTGGCGGAGCAGGAAATGACGTGCTGCGCGGGGACGAGGCGGCGGTGCAGACCCTTGGGTCAGAATTCGTTGTAAACGATGCTTCTTCTAACTCTGTTCGCCAGCAACCATCATTGGCCGCAACGGCGGATGGCGGGTTTGTGGCGGTTTGGGCCAACAATGGCGCGACAATCCACTTCGGCTTTGACATCGAGGTGCAGCGGTTTGATGCCACGGGGCAAGCTGTGGGCAGCGTTGCCTTGGTCAATGCCGAGGGGGTCTTATCGCAAGAAGAACCCGTTGTGGCAGGGCTTGTCGAGGGCGGCTATGCCGTGGCTTGGACGGATGGGCGCTATTCGGGCACAGCGGGGCGTGACACAGACATAACCGTGCGCGTGTTTGATGCAGATGGCAATCGCATTGGCGTGTCGGATGTGCTGGTCAATACCACCAGCTTCATGGGCATTCAAAACAACCCCGCCATCACGGCACTGCGCGATGGTGGCTTTGTCGTGACATGGGAAGATCAATCAGGCGGGTCGTCTGATAACGAGGGCTATGCCATTCTTGCCCAGATTTTCGACGCTGACGGATCGCTGCGCGGGGGTAACTTTGTTGTCAACGATGTCAGGCTTGGCAACCAGCAAGACCCCGTTGTGGCCCCGCTGGACAATGGCAATTTTGTCGTGGCGTGGTTTGAGGTCACCTCTAGCAACGCCTACGATGCGGTGCAGTTCGCGCTGATTGATGGCGAGGGTGGCAGGATTGTTTCAGATACAACCGTCGTGCCTGTATTGGCAGGACATGCGCAAAAACCATCCATCAGCGCGCTGGATGGCGGCGGGTTTGCAATTGCTTGGCAGCATTACACGGGGTCTGGCACGGATTCGGAAATTCAAGTTCAGATTTATGATGAAGAAGGCAGCACCGTTGGCGACCCAGTTACGGTGAATACCACAAACACGGGCCTGCAGTTGGAACCATCTATCACGGGGCTGGATGGCGGCGGCTTTGTTGTGGTTTGGCAAGATGACAGCGGCGGCGGCGATGATTCATCCAGCACCGCCATTCGTATGCAAGTCTTTGATGCGGCTGGCGCAATGGTCGGCAGCGAGATGCTGGTCAACACCACCACCTCGGGCGCGCAAGGTTTGCCCGTGATCACCGCGCTGACTGGCGGCAATTTTGTGGTGGCTTGGGAAGACACCAGTTCGGGCAATAACATTCGCGCGCAAGTGTTTTCAACCCAGACAGTCACCGACGATACTTTGTCGGGCGATGATGGGCTGGATACGCTTTTTGGCGGCGCGGGTAATGATGTGCTTTACGGCGGCGCGGGTGACGATGTGGCGCTGGGCGAGGCGGGCCGCGACACGCTGCGCGGCGACGCGGGCCGCGACACGCTGGATGGCGGGGCGGGCAATGACCTGATCTATGGCGGGCTGGATGCTGACATCTTTACGCTGCGTTTGGGCGATGGCAACGATACAATCGCCGATTTTAGCGCAGCGCAAAGCGACCGTTTACTGCTGACGGGCAGCTTGGCATTGGAAGTATTGGGCCCAACGGAATTGACCAACTTCCTGACATCGCGGTTCAATGCGGCAACGGGAGTTATCGATTTGGGCGATAATGACATCGTCCTGCGCGGGGCGAGCAACGCGGCGCAAATTGGCATTTCGGCAGATCGCGGTGATTTCCGCTGGAACATGGGCACGGCGCTTAACGATGTGATCGGCGGCGGCGTGCAGGGTGATTTGACCTATGGCGGCGCGGGCAGTGATCGCATTTCTGGCGAGGCGGGCGATGATACGCTGTACGGCGGCGATGGCCTTGATACGATTTATGGCGGCGCGGGCCAAGACACGCTGTTTGGCGGGGTCGATGGAAGCGAATCAGTGGCCTCGGCTCTGTTTGGGGATGCGGGCAATGATGTGCTGCTGGGCGCGAATGGGGCCGATACGCTGTATGGCGGCAGTGGGAACGACAGCTTAGATGGCGCAATCAATGGCGCAGATCGCCTGTTTGGCGGTAATGGTAATGATACAATAACTGGCCAAGCAGGGGCCGACAGCCTAGAAGGCGGGGCTGGCCGCGATACGATCTATGGCGGTAACAATGCCGATACGCTGCGCGGCGGCGCGGATAATGACCTGCTGATTTCCTCAAACGGCGCAGATCTGCTATACGGCGATGGGGAAGGCGATACCCTATACGGCGGCACGGAAAATGACGTGCTCTATGGTGGCGACGGCGACGATAGGCTGGACGGCGGCGATGATGCTGACCGTCTGTTTGGCGGCAACGGCGCAGACAGCCTGACCAGCACCAGCGGCAAAAGCACCATCGCCGAAACGCTGGATGGCGGCGCGGGGCTTGATACGATTTCTTATAATGACGAAACAAGCCTTGCCCTCATTTACGGCGGCGCGGATGCGGACGTGATTTACATTCACAATGTTGATGGTGCCACAATTTACGGTGGGCTTGGCGATGACCAAATTCTGCTGGCCGAAGTGGACAGGGCCGCAGTAATCTTTGCCGATGCAGGCAATGATGTTGTGATGGGCGCAACTGCGCTGGGCCTGACCATCAACGGCGGCGATGGCAACGACACGCTGACCGCCCGCGAAGGCGGCCTTTTGCGCGCAGACGCTGGCAATGACCTGCTGCAAGTGGGGATGACAAGCCTGTCTGGTGCAGTCACCATAACCGGTGGGGCAGGGGTAGATACGTTGCGCCTTGTGACCGTTGATGTCACCCCGTTTGGTGATATCATCACATCCTACAGCGGCAGTGGAAACACCGTTGATCTAAGCCGCCTCAATGTCACCCAAATCGTCACCGCAGGCACCCAAATTCGCCTGACCGATTTGATCGAAAACATCGAGATGTCCAATGGCGCCGATACGATTAAGGGCAATCAGCTCAATAACCTAATCCTAGCGCTTGAAGGCAGCGATTCCATCACAGGCGAGGCGGGCAACGATACCATTCGCGCAGATGATGGCGATGACCTCGCGTATGGCGGGCTGGGCAATGACATTATCGAAATGGGAAATGGGAACGATTCTGTATTGGGCGGCGATGGCGATGATTCCCTCGACGGGCAAGACGGCGACGATCTTCTAGGTGGCGGCGCTGGCAATGATACGCTGCTGGGCTGGATAGGTGCCGATATCGTCTATGGCGGCGCGGGCAATGATCAAGTGTTCGGGGACGCTGGCGCGGATCAGATTTTTGGCGGCGATGGTGCCGATGAAATTAGCTCTGATTCACGTGATTTAAGCCCAGGCTCTGGCTTTGACGATGTGGTCTATGGCGGATCTGGCAGCGATAACATTGACAGCTTTGGCGGCAATGACACGATCTATGGCGGCGACGAAACCTTGCCGCGCACTGTTGCCGACAACGACTTTTTGCGCACAGGCGAGGGCAGCGATCTGGCCTATGGCGGCTGGGGCAATGATACGATCGAAGCTGGCCAAGGTGCCGACACGGTCTTTGGCGGTGCGGGCAGCGACAGAATCGAATCCCAACAGGGCGACGATTTGGTTTACGGCGGCGATGGTCATGATACGCTGGACAGCTGGTATGGGGCTGACACGCTGTATGGAGGCGCTGGCAATGACCTTATCCTTGCTGGCGGCGAAACCGACGCGGCATCGAATGACGTTTTATATGGCGGCGATGCCAATGATCGGATGGAAGCAGGGCTTGGCCATGATTTGATGCTGGGTGGTGCGGGCAATGACACGCTGCTGGGCGAAGGCGGCGCTGACACGTTCATTGGCGGGGTTGGCAACGATAGGCTCTCCTCCTCGGACGATGGGGGGGCTGATGTGTTTGTGTTTAGCACAGGCGATGGCCGCGATGTTGTGGGTGGCTTTGAAATCGCGCAGGATCGGATCGATTTAAGCGGGACTAATCTGGCCAATTTTGCGGCGGTGCAGGCCGCAATGGTGGATGGATCAGGCTTTGTGACGCTGACCATCGCGGGCGGCGGTTCGGTGCAGTTCACGGGGCTGACCGAGGCACAGTTTACGGCCGCTCATTTTATCTTTGCGTAAATTCTGGCGCGCGCAGAACAGCCTGTGCGCGCCCTTTTCCCTGCGGCTTTAGGATATTTGACGCAGCCAATGTTAATTGCACCCAAGCGGGCGGCGCAGGCAGGGGCAGAAGGGGTTCCGCACTTGCATTGGCAGCGATGCTATGGCGGGTTTTGCCAGCGGGCGCAGTGTGATTGAGATGCACGCAATCGGTGCAAACAGCCTTGCCAATTTTGAATTTCAATTGACCGTTTTGGGGCAGATTGCAGTTTGTGTTCGTCACCTCAGGCCAGACTATGTTTCCCACAGTTTGTCCGACCCAAGCGCCTTGCATACGGAGGATTTCGTGTTTGTGGCCTTTAGATCATGTCAATGATCTTGCCCGCCTCACTGCGCACCTCCGCCAATTTGCTGCGATCCTCGCCGGGGAAAAACCGCGCGCGGGTGGCGGTGGGCATAGGGGCGGGGCTGGCGATGATAATGCGCGGGCCTGTTTTGACGGTTTCCGCTGCCCAAGACCGCGCCAGCGCGATTTGCGCGGCTTTGCTGGCCCCGTAGGCCGCAAAAAATTTATCCCCGCCGCGCGGGTCGTCCACGAACAGCGCGGTGCCTTCCCCTTCGCGCAGCAAGGGTTCGATCATCGGGATCAGATTGCCCGTTGCACGAATATTGGTGGCGATGGTTTTTTCCCAATCCTTGCTGTCCAGCGATCCTGCGGGGGCCAGCGGGGCCACATGCACCGCCGTATGCGCCCAAAGCTGCAACGCGCCCCAACGTTCGTGGATATTCAGGCACAAATGCTGCATCGCGCCCATGTCGGTGATATCCATCGGGGCCAGTGTCAGCGTGCCTGCACCTGGGCTTTTATGGCCTTTGACGCGGTCGTCCAATTCCTCCAGCGCGCCAACGGTACGTGCCACGGCCACCACATGCCAGCCGCGCAGGGCCAGCCCCTCGGCCATGGCCGCCCCAAGCCCGCGCGATGCGCCTGTAATCAATGCAATACGCTGGGTCATGGAATATCCTTTATCGGTCTGTCTGGCGGATAAGTGCCTTTGGCGGGGATATTTTAGCCAATGTGAAAGCGCAAGAGGCGGCTAGCGCCCGTATCCTGCGTCAAGTTCGCGCTTGCGCTGGGCGATGATGGCGGCCACCAGTGCGCGGGGGGGCAAGTCACTGGGCGCAAACATGATGCCCGATTTGCTGGTTTTAAACGGCGCGCAGTTGATCTTATCAATCACGCTGCCCGAATGGGGGTATAGCCCGATGTGGCGCGCAAAGGCGGCATAGCCGATAATCATTTTGCCGCCCTTTTGCGGCGCGCGCAGGCCAGGCATGGCATAGGACATCACTTCGATATGATCGGGCAGAATATCGTGCAGCATTGCGCGCAATTGGGCCAACGCCGCCGCAAATTCGGGCGGTTTTGCGCAAATATAGGCGTCAACCTGTGCGTTCATCGTTTAAGCTTCGTTTAACCTTGCCGCGAAATGGCCACATTTGTTTGTCAATCGCAGGTGCAACAGTAAGGGGGTAGTCCATGATCCGCAAATTTTCCTTTGCCAAAGCGGCGAAAAAGCAAACGAGTGGGCAGGGCGCGCAAGATGCCTATGTCATCGAATTTACCGCACAAACCCCTAAATCGGTGGATGAGATTTGGGGCGCGCTGGTGAAACCTGATAAAGTTACCGCTTGGCTGGTGCCCGTTTCGGGCAAGCTGGCCAAGGGCGGTAGTTTTGTGTTGGGCGGTTTTGGGCATGGCCAAATTACTGTGTGCGAGCCAAAGCGCCGTTTGGGCATTGATCTGACCCTTGGTGCTCAGCGGCTATCGCTGGACATATCCTTTGCCGAAGAGGGGAAGGGCAAATCAAAACAGCGCATAATTTGCCTGAAAATCACCGCCAAGATCAGCGATTTGCCCGCAGGTAACTGGGAAAAATTCGGCCCTGCCATTTTGGGGATGGGCTGGGAAATGGTGGCCCATGCGCTGCTCGATCATTTGACCCATGGGCCAAATACGGCGGCAAACCGCGATACCATGCGCTTTGCCGCCAGTGCCGAGGGCAGCGCCTTTTGCGCGCAGGCCTTTGACGGCTGGCGCGCGGCGGCCCTTGCGGGCGGGCTGGATGCAGGTGTTATGTCAGGCCCAGCCCCATCGGTGCTGGCGGTTTACACGGGCTTGCACCGCTAGCCTATTCGGCGGCCTT
>CAXNEP010000055.1:0-9751 GCA_964200865.1 Cypionkella sp.
CGGCGCGGGTGCGTCGGGCTGCGGCGGCCAAGTCGCCATCGGCCTTGTTGACCAGAATCAGGTCGGCCATCTCCATAATGCCGCGCTTGACGCCTTGTAATTCGTCGCCGCCCGCTGGGGCCAGCAGCAAAACGAACAAATCGCTGATCTGCGCGACCACAGTTTCCGACTGCCCAACGCCAACTGTTTCAATTAAAACAACATCATAGCCAGCGGCCTCGCACAGGGCCACCGCCTCGCGCGAACGCCTTGCCACCCCACCCATTTGCGCCTGACTGGGCGAAGGGCGGATAAACGCCGCAGGCGCGCGGGCAAGCTGCTCCATCCGCGTTTTATCGCCAAGGATCGAACCGCCAGACCGCGCCGAAGACGGGTCAACCGCCAGCACCGCAACACGCAGGCCTTGCGCGATCAGCATCAATCCAAACGATTCAATAAAGGTGGATTTTCCCACGCCTGGCGTGCCAGACAAACCTATTCTAAGCGCTTGTTTTTCCTTAGGTAATTGCGCCAGCAACTCCAGCGCCTGCGCGCGGTGATCTGCCCGCGCGCTTTCAACCAGCGTGATGGCACGGGCCAGCGCGCGGCGCTCGCCTGACTGAATGGCTTGGGCTGTGGCGGCTATGTCCATGAACGCTCCTTTGCCCATGGTTTGCCCGATTGCGGCAGAATTATCCAGCGGCAGGATACGATCACGCGAAAATGATGCGCGGGCTGAATGGGCAGGATTGGCAGGACTGGCCTGCGTATGGCAAGCGTATGGCAACTGTATTTTATGCGTATTGCATCCGTCCCTACAGGCGTATGGCGAAAGGCCGCGCGCGGTGTTATGATTGGATAAACAATTTTCAGGAGGGCGCGATGAAAGCGGCAGCAATTTGGGCGGCGATTTTTGTAGTGGTGGCAAGCGGCGCATGGGCCGCAGATACGGCAACGCCCGAGGCCGAGGCGGTTCCGACATTTGCCGAGGCGCAGGCGGCCATTGACGCGGGCGATTTCCCCACAGCCCAGCGGCTGCTGGCCGTGCTGACGGTATCCGAGCCTGAAAACGCCGATGTCTGGAACCTGTTCGGATACGCCAGCCGCAACATGAAACTGGCTGGCCCCGCGCTGGAAGCCTATGAGACGGCGTTGAAACTGGAACCCAACCATCTGGGCGCGCTGGAATATCAAGGCGAGATGTTTGTGGAGTTGAAACGGCTGGACGAGGCTAAGGCGAATTTGGCAAAGCTGAAGGATCTGTGCGGGGATTGTGAGCAGGCGGTTGATTTAGAAGCCGCGATTGCGGCTGCGCCTGTGGAAGAGGTGGCGGGGTAGGGTTGGCATTTGCCAGCGGGTAGGGTGCGTGATTTCACGCACCATTTGGCGGGGTGGGGTTTGGAGAATGGTGCGTGTAAGCACGCTACGACGGCTGGTTACACGATGAGGGAAACGAAACCATGAGTTCAGATTTAAGTCAAAGCGATGACGAAGTTGCCAAGCAAGACCCAGATACATTCGACCTTTTGAAAACTATAAGGCGTTTGGAGCGTGAACGCGATCTACTTCAGCTGTTTTTGTTGATGGCTTATGGTTTCGTTATGTGGTGGTTTGCCGATGTTTTTTCTCTTGCTGACAAAATAATTTTTTCTGCGGTGTGTGTTTTCGGAGGGTTAATCTATCGTGAAATTAAAGATGCGCAAATTCAAAGTTTGCGTGTTAGTTTAAGGCACTTAGTGCTGCTGCGCGACCCAGGGGTCGCGCGTCGTTTCTAGGCCCCATTCCCACAAAACTCCCCCCCCAATCCCACCACAGGGCCGCGCACTCCCTCGGGCGGGCGCTCCACAGAAGTTCTGCACATTTTATGGTTCCGTTCCCCTTACGCCAGTTCTAGGCGCAGGCGGCAGAGTGCGCCCACCCGGGGGGAGGGAGGGCCATGCCATTGGGTTCTTGAACCAATGGCGAAACCATGGGCAAACACGGCGGCGCAAGCGCCTTGATTCCGTGCCAAGAGGGAGACTTCATTTAGGGCAGTTGCGAGCGAGATAACCCCCCTAGCCTACCAATCCCCCCCATCCTGCGCTATCATGTTCTTACTTTGTTCTAACGTGATTCCCCATACCCCATACCCCCATGCCCTTTTGCGAGTTGTCCATCACATCGAATTTCACTTTCCTGCACGGGGCGTCGCATCCCGAAGACTATGTCATGCGCGCGGGCGAGATGGGGATGGCAGCGGTTGCGATTGCGGATGTAAACTCGGTTGCGGGCATTGTGCGGGCGCATACCAAGGCGCGGGAAATCGGGCGGGATGCCAAAGAGTCTGAAGACGGCCCGCGTATTCGCCTGATTCCAGCGGCGAAGATTGTGTTGGCGGATGGGTTTACCGCAACTGCCCTGCCGCAAAATCGCAAAGGCTGGGGCAACCTGTGCCGTCTTTTGACCCTTGGCCGCAGGCGGGCGGGGAAGGGGGAATGCGCGTTGCATCTGCCCGACCTGCTGGAATGGGCGGGGGATATGGCGTGGCTGATCCACCCCGCGCGCGGGGCGGATTGGCAGGCGGCTGCCCGCGCGTTGACCCGCGCCAGCCCCCATTGCCATATAATGATGGCCCCACGTTATGATGGCCAAGACGGCCCGCGCTTTGCCCGCCTTGCCGCGCTGGCCGATAGCTTGGGCATCCCCACCATCGCCAGTGCCGCCCCCTTGATGCACCACGGATCGCGGCGTAAGTTGGCCGATGTGCTGTGCGCCATTCGCCACGGGGTGCGCATTGAACAGCTTGGCCGCCGCGCCCTGCCCAATGCAGAACAGCGCCTGCGCTCGGGCGCAGAAATGCGCCGTCTTTTTCGCGGCCATGAGGGGGCGGTGGATAGGGCGGGGGAGTTGGCGGATAGCCTGACATTTTCACTGGACGAGCTGCGCTATGAATATCCGTCCGAGCTGGCAAATGGCGAGACCGCCCCCGCCCGTTTGGCGCGGCTAACCGAGGCGGGGTTGAACTGGCGCTATCCTGATGGCGTGCCTGCAAAGGCCCGCGCGCAGGTGGCGCATGAACTTAAGCTGATTAACAAGATGGGGTATGAGCCGTATTTCCTGACGGTTCACGACATTGTGGCCTTTGCCCGCCAGCGCGGCATCCTGTGCCAAGGGCGCGGGTCGGCGGCCAATTCGGTGGTGTGCTATGCGATGGGGGTGACGTCCGTTTCACCCGAAATCGGCACGATGGTGTTTGAACGCTTTATATCGGAAGCGCGGGGCGAGCCGCCCGATATCGACGTGGATTTTGAACATGAACGCCGCGAGGAGGTGATTCAGCACATCTATGCCCGCTATGGCCGCCACCGCGCGGGGCTGTGCGCAACCGTCATCCACTATCGCGGCAAACGCGCCGTGCGCGAGGTGGGGCGCGTGATGGGCCTGTCGGAAGACACGCTATCGGCCATGTCCAGCCAGATTTGGGGCTTTGGGCGGATAAAGGGGATGGAGGAGGCGCGGCTGCGCGAGATTGGCCTTGATCCTGCCGACAAACGTCTGCGCCTGACGATGGAACTGATCGACGAAATCCAAGGCTTTCCGCGCCATCTGTCGCAGCATGTCGGCGGGTTTATCATCACCGAAGGGCGGCTGGACGAGCTTGTCCCCGTGGAAAACGCCGCGATGGAGGATCGCACGGTGATCTGCTGGGACAAGGATGATATCGATTCACTCGGCATTCTGAAGGTCGATATTCTGGCGCTGGGGATGCTGTCCTGCATCCGCCGCGCCTTTGATTTGATGGATAAGCATGGGGCGGGGCGGTTTACCCTTGCCACCCTGCCGCCCGAAGACCCTGCGACATACGAAATGCTGACCCGCGCCGATAGTTTGGGCGTGTTTCAGGTGGAAAGCCGCGCGCAGATGAACTTTCTGCCCCGTATGCGCCCGCGCTGCTTTTACGATTTGGTGATACAGGTGGCGATCATTCGGCCAGGGCCTATTCAGGGCGATATGGTGCACCCGTATTTGCGGCGCAGGAACGGGCAGGAACAGGTCAGTTTCCCATCCGATGCGCTGGGCGCGGTGCTGGGCAAAACGCTGGGCGTGCCGCTGTTTCAGGAACAGGCGATGCAGATTGCCATCATCGGCGCGGGGTTTACCCCAGATGAGGCAGACCGTTTGCGCAGGTCTTTGGCGACGTTCAAGAAACATGGATCAGTGTCAGAATTTCAAGACAGGTTTCTGGCGGGGATGCAGGCGAATGGATACGACGCCGATTTTGCCGCGCGGTGTTTTGCGCAGATTGAGGGGTTTGGCAGTTACGGCTTTCCCGAAAGCCACGCCGCCAGCTTTGCCTTTCTGGTCTATGCCAGCGCCTATATCAAACGCCACCAGCCCGGCATTTTCGCCTGCGCGCTGCTGAACAGCCAACCGATGGGGTTTTACGCCCCCGCCCAGATTGTGCGCGATGCGCGCCAGCACGGGGTTGTGGTGCTGCCCCCCTGCATCAACGCCAGCCATTGGGACTGCGTGATGGAGGAGGGGCCACAGGGGCTGGCGCTGCGGTTGGGGTTTCGCCAGATCAAAGGCATGGGCGAGGAGGAAGCGCAATGGATCGTCGCCGCGCGCGGCAATGGTTACGCCGAGGTGGGCGATGTTTGGCGGCGGGCAGGCGTGGGGGCGGGCGTGATTGCCCGTCTGGCCGAGGCGGACTGCTTTGCCGCCCTTGGGCTTAGCCGCCGTGCCGCCCTGTGGGCGGCCAAGGCGATTTCAGGCGATGCCCCCCTGCCCCTGTTCGCGCAGGATTTGGACGGCGAAGTGACGCACGAGCCGCATATTGTGTTTGCGCAGATGAGTGAGGGCGAGGCTGTGGTAGAGGATTATATATCAATGCGGCTGACGCTGCGCAGCCATCCGATGGCGATTTTGCGGCCTTATTTGACGCCATAGGCAGCGCCACTTGGGCCAGAATCAAGGCGCGCAGCACCGCTGGCCCGCGCCCTCCCTCCCCCCGGGAGGGCGCGGGCCTGTGGTGGGATTGTGGGGAGAGGTTAAGGGCAGCGACCCATCATTTTGAGGCGGGCACGCGTGAAAACTCTTCAAGCCTCGTCAACATAGGTTTCATCATAGATTTCACGCAATGACTTACCCTCAGACTGCCAATATGGGTTTGGTGAAACGCTATAGTCCAGCCCAAGAAGATCGCGCGTGGCAGCCGTTAGGGACATCTCCACGCCATTCAATAAGACCTTCCTCTCAGATGCGACGGCAACCGTTGCGTCACCTTCGACAAAATGCAGAATTGACCCCACAGGGATGCCCATTTCGGCAAAGTTCAAGTTGGGTCTGCGCGCCTTATACTGGTTTGCGGCCTGCACCTCTTCTTGCAAAACGCCGCTCGCCATAGCTTCAATTTCCTGCGTCGCATCATCGACATGCAGCAGTTTCAGAATGGCAATCGCTTGACCTGCGTCAATGCTGAAAAACTCGCGCTTTGGATTGACCCGATTTGGTGCAAACGCCTTGTGCAAAGCGCGCTCTACTTCGGCTGCGTTGGTGACCTTACACGCAAAAGCTAATTCAAAAGGGAAGGGTACGCCTGTCGTATAAAGCTGCCCAAGGCGCAAATTCACGTCCTGTAATTCCGTTTTGCCAATTTTGACAAGGTTGGGCATCGCGGGATTGGTTAAAACATAGACCACTTGCAACAGCATTTCCTAAATTCCTCAATCTTGAAGAAATGATATTTACACGCTTTGGTTGCAGTGGACAAGGCGGATAGGCACCTTCCTTTCCCCAACCCTCACCCTAAACAAACCCCTCCCCCTCGCAAAACCAGCCCCCTGCCACATCTCGTCCAGCGGCAAAGAACAGCCACAGCCGCTCGCCCCCCTCTACCTCCACCCGCCAGTAATCGCGGGGGCCTGATCGCCATTCGGGGGCGTCGAACCACCATTCGGGGGCGATGCGTTCGGGGCCGATGGCGACGCGGGTTTGCCAGATGCGGCCCCGCCATTTGAATGTGGCGGGCGGGGTTGGGTCGTCTTCGGGCGCGGTCACGATTTCGGGGGGGAACATCAGCAGCGGGCGCGGGGCGGGGGGGCTTGGCCATTCGGGGGCCTCGCCCACCGCTTGCGCTGCCCAAGCGGCGGCAAGGGGCTGGGCCGCTTTGGCAGGGATATGGCTGTGCGCGGGGGCAAGGCGCTGCACCTGCTCTGGCCCCAGCTTTGCGCCCAATTTGCCGATCAGATCATCCAAATCGGTGTCACCACTCGCGCGCGATTGCACGCGCGCGCCTGCGTCCAGATGCCCCGCGTGTTGCAGGGCGGGCAGGGGTTCAACCGCAATGGCGTGCAGGCGCAGGCAATCAATGCCAAAACCTGCGTCGATAAGGTCCAGCTTTAGCAGCAGCAGCGGACGGATGCGGCCCTCATGGTCGGCGGGGCGGGCAAGGCCCACCTCAACGCTCGATACCCCGCCGCCCGCGCGAAAGGCTTGCAGACGCAGGGTGCGCGCGCCAAAGCCCTTGGCGCGCAGCCCGTCACACAGGCGGGGCAGCAGGCGGTCTAGCCCTGCCTCGATATCGGCGCGCAGCCCAATCGGGTCTGGAAAACTGATGCGCGTGGCAAAATGGGTCTCGCCGCGCGCAGGGCTGATGGGTTCAGGCTCTAGCCCCAAGGCCTGATCCAGCCGCCGCAGCGCCACGGCGCCAAAACGGCGCGCGAACGGCGCGCGAGGCAGCGCAATCACATCGCGCACATGGCGCAGGCCAAGGCGTTGCAGGCCATCGACCACCGCGCTGTCCAGCCGCAGCGCGGCCAGCGGCAGCGGGGCCAGCACCGCCGCCATATCGCCAGACGGTGCAATAATTGCGCTGTCCAGCGCGCGGGCCGTGCGCACGCGGGTGGCCATCACCTCCCAGCTTCGGCGTTTGGACGCGCGCGAGCGTGTGGCGCGGGCCTCTTGCGCGATGGCATCCCCATTTCGATGATTGCCCGCCGCCTGCCCGCCATAGCGCGCCAAGGCCCATGCCGCCCCGCGCGTATCGGCAATGCCAGCGCGCACCGACAGGCCAAGTGCGGCGCAATCGGCCGCCACCACATCAATCAGCGCGGCCTCGCCGCCAAACAAATGCGCGCAGCCCGTGATGTCTAAGGCCAGCGCGTCGGGGGTATCTTCGGCCACCCATGGGGTGAACTTGCCCGCCCAGCGCCGCAGACTGGCCAGAAATGCAGCTTCAGCAACGGGATGGGTAGGGCGGTGGATAAGGGCGGGGCACATCGCTGTGGCATCGCGCAGCGCTTGGCCCAGATGCAGCCCCGCCGCCTGCGCCTGCGCGCACAGCGACACCAGCACCTGCGCGCCGCTTGCCTCGCCCACAATGGCAAAGGGCGCGGGCAGCGTATCGGCGCGCTGGCGCAGCACCCGCTCGGCAGCAAGGCGGGGAAACCACAGGCATAAGATTCGGCGCGATGCAGACATGTTCACATTATGTTCTTATTTTTCCCCTTATGCGAGCAGATTTTCTACGTGTGGTTTCAAATGAAAAAGGCCAGAACCTTTCGGCTCTGGCCCCTATCTGCTTGGGTCAGATAATGGGTGCCTGATTACAAGCCCGAGGCTACTGCCGCTTGGGTTTTGGCCAAAGCAGGGTCAGCCACCAAACCTGCGCGGTCCAAAGCGCCGCCCTTTGCCGCGATATCGTCCGACACGAAGAATTCTACGAATTCTTTCAGGCCAGGGGTCACGCCAATGTGCTGGTTCTTGACATAGATATACAGCGGACGGGCCACGTTATACACGCCGCTGGCGATGTTTTCACGCGAAGGCACGGTGCCCTGATAGCGCGCCACTTTCAACGTGTCCGAGTTGTTTTCATAGAACGAGAAGCCGAAAACGCCCACGCCATTTGGGTTGGACTTCAAACGCGCCAAGGTTTCCGAATAGTCGCCGTCGATTTCGACAACGCGGCCATCGGTGCGCATTTTGACGCAAGTCTCGAATGTTTTGGCCTTGTCGCCGCCATTGGCTTTTTTGATAACCTTGTCCGATTTGAACATTTTGCAGCCAGCTTCCATCACGCGCAGGTCGAACACTTCGCGTGTGCCGTGCTTGGTGCCAGGAATGAAGGCCATGATCTCTTGCGCGGGCAAGGTGGCATCAACTTCGTTCCACGAATTATAGGGGTTTGCAACCAGTTGGCCATCGATGACGACTTCCGCTGCAAGCGCGTTATACACCGTCGACGGGGTCAAGACAAAGTCTGGGCCGCTGACCGTCGAGGCGAACACAACGCCGTCAAAGCCGATTTTCACTTGGGTGATGCCATCAACGCCGTTGGCTTTGCACGTCTTTACTTCTGACGATTTCATTTTGCGCGACGCGTTCACGATGTCATAGGTGTTTGCGCCCACGCCTTCGCAGAACTTGGAAATCCCAGCACCTGTGCCGCCGCCTTCAACGACGGGGGTTGCAAAGCTGGTGTTTTCGCCGAAAGATTCGGCTGCAATGATGGCGAAAGGAAGAACGGTTGAAGAACCGCCCAAAAAGATGCCGTCCTGCGCAGTGGCTGCGGTGGTCAGCGTTGCAAGGGCGAATATCCCCGCTGCCGTGAATTTTGCAAAAGTCATTTGAACCTCCAAAGGAATTGACGATGTATGCAATCGGCGATTTAATGACGAAACATAACAGTTTCGTGACTGTCCGCGCGGCGCAAATAGAAGCGATGCTAACCTGTGTCATCATGGCGCTATCACATCTTCGTGAGGATGCAACCTAAGGGTAAGTCGTCATAGAACCTTCAGCCAAATCCATCTAAGCTACCCGCAATTCACCAGCTATAAAATTCACCAGCTACGGAGACAAAGATGAAACTGAAATTTATGACGCTTGCCCTTGGTGCAGCCTTAATCGGCGGCCTTGCCACAAGCGCAATCGCCGCTGACCCCAGTGTCGAAGCACGCCAAGCTTTGATGAAATCCTTCGGCGGTGCCGCCAAAACTTTGGGCGGGATGGCAGGCGGAGGCGCGTATGACGCCGCCGCAGCCGAGGCTGCAAAAGCTGCGCTGATCGCGGGCGCAGCTGAAATTGCTGCCAAATACGAAATGAATGTCGAAGACCCAACTTCGGAAGCAAAGCCAGAGGTTTGGACAAACTGGGAGGATTTCTTGGTCAAGGCAAAGGCGCTGGGCGATGCCGCCGCTGCGCTGGATGTGGCTTCGGCCGAATCCATTGGTGCGGGCATGGGCGCAATTGGCGGCGCGTGCAAGGATTGCCACACCACCTATCGCGCGGCCAAGTAAGAGAAGTAAGAAATGGGGGCTAGCCCCCAAACTTGCGAAGACACTTCGCAAGTATCGCTTCGCTCACCCCCCATACCTGCGAAGCTATGCTTCGCAGGCTTGATATTTGGAAAATGAGAAGCGCAATCGAGACATCTTAGGCCGCGCCGCAGGGTGCGGCCTAAGTTATGCTTTCCAGCCGTTCTTTGGACATATCACCCGGAACCAGCGTTATCGGCACGGGCAGGCTGCCCGACGCGCGCGATAGTTGGCTAACCAGCGGGCCTGGTCCCGTTTTTTCGGTGCCCGCGCCCAGCACCAAAACGCCGACATCAGGGTCTTCGCGCACTTGGGCCAAGATTTCTGTCACGGGGTCGCCTTCGCGGATAACCAGTTCGGGGTTTACGCCCTGCTTATCGCGCATCCATTTGGCGAACACCTCGAAATGCACTTCGATCCGCTCGCGCGCTTCGGCACGCATCAGGTCTGCCACGCCCATCCAATGCTGAAAT